>JAEKLU010000300.1 GCA_019509685.1 Mesorhizobium sp.
ACGATCAGCGGCATCGCCAGTTCCATGGCGATGGTCAGCGCCAGCAGCGCCGAAAACAGCACGCCGAACACTTCCTCCGAAAAACGCTTGGCGCCTTCGTTGCCGTGCGTTTCGATCTCCTTGGCAAACAACGGCACGAAGGCGGCGTTGAAGGCGCCTTCGGCAAACAGCCGGCGGAAGGTGTTGGGAAACTGGAAGGCGGCGTTGAAGGCGTCGGCGACCGGGCCGGTGCCCAGCGCTGCCGCCAACAGCATCTCGCGGCCAAAGCCGAGCGCGCGGCTCATCAACGTGCCGGAGGCGACGGTGGCGAATTTCTTGACAAGGCTCATGCTAGGGGGGTCTGCCGGAAAAATTGCGTCAAATGGATGATCACTCGGCCGCCGCCTTGGTCTTGCCGTTGCGTTCGGCGGCTTTGCCTTCAAGCGTATCGATCAACCGCTTGTGGATGGTGGCGGTGCGCGACGGGCTGTCGATCTTCTGTCCGGTGAGGTCGGTGACGTAGAAGGTGTCGATGACTTTTTCGCCGAAGGTGGTGATATGCGCCGAGGCGATGTCGAGCGACAGGTCCGACAGTGTTCCGGTGATCTCGGACAGCAGCCCCGGCCGGTCCAGGCCCTCGACCTCGATCACCGAGAAACGGTTGGACAGCGTGTTGCGGATCTGGGCAAGCGGCGGGATGCGGAAGGCCTTGGCGCCGCGCTTGGGCTTGGTGCGCTTCTCGATCATCTCGGGCAGCCAGCTCTTGCCCGACAGCACGTCCTCGATCAGCCGGCCGACGCGCTCGGCGCGGCGCCGTTCGTCCTCGTCACGGTCGAACTCCCTGGAGATCAGGATGGTGTCCAGCGCGCGTCCGTCCGAGGTGGTGAAGATCTGCGCGTCGACGATGTTGCCGCCGGCCGCCGCACAGGCGCCGGCAATCACCGAAAGCAGGCGTGGATGGTCCTGCGCCAGCACGGTGATCTCGGTCACCGCCTCGAATTCATGCGTCTTGACCATGGTGGCCAGCTTCTTGTCGGCCGCGTCCGCTTCACGGATGAATTCGGCGTGGCGCAGCTGATCCGGCAGGTCGACGGTCAGCAGATAGTTTTCATAGTGCTGGGCGACATAGGCCTTGCGCTCCTTCGCCGGCCAGGCGGCGAGCGCCTCGGCCAGCCGCTCGCGCGCCGCCGCCGTGCGCAGGGCGCGCGAGACTTCGGAGAAGCCGCCGGTCAAGAGCAGCTCGGTTTCGTAATAGAGCGTGCGAAGCAATTGCCCCTTCCAGCCGTTCCACACGCCCGGACCGACGCCGCGGATGTCGCAGACGGTCAGGATCAGCAGCAGCTTCAGCCGCTCGACGGACTGCACGATGGAGGCAAAATCCTCGATCGTCTTGCGGTCGTTGAGGTCGCGCGTCTGCGCCGTCATCGACATCACCAGATGGTTCTCGACCAGCCAGGCGACCGTCTCGGTATCAGCGGCGGACAACCCCATATGCGGGCATATGCGCCGCGCGATCCTGGCGCCGGCCTCCGAATGGTCCTCCGGCCGGCCCTTGGCGATGTCATGCAGAAGCACCGCGACATAGAGCGCCTCGCGGCTTTTCTTCAGGCCCGGCATCAGCGAATGCGACAGCGGATGCACTTTCGCGCCGTCGCCGCGCTCGATCTCGGCCAGCACGCCGATGCAGCGGATCAGATGCTCGTCCACCGTGTAGTGGTGGTACATCGAGAACTGCATCATGGCGACGATCTTGCCGAAGTCGGGGATCAGCCTGCCGAGCAGTCCGGCCTCGTTCATGCGCCGCAGATTGAGCTCGGCGTAGCGGTCCGAGGTCAGGATGTCGAGGAACAGCCGGTTGGCCTCCTCGTCGCGCCTGAGCGATTTGTTGACGAGACCGAGCGAGCGGGTGAGCAGCTTCAGCGCGTCGGGATGGAACTCCAGCCCGTGCTTGTCGGCGAACCAGAACAGCCTGAGCAGATTGACCGGATCACGCTCGAACACGCCGTCATCGGCGACGTTGATGCGGTGATTGTCGACGATGAAGTCCGACGTGCCGGCAAGCTTGCGCTTGCGGCGCTGGAAGGTCAGGAAGATGCGGTTGAAGCCAGGCACGTGCTTGGCCTGCTCTTCCTCGAGCGCCGCGCAGAAGATGCGGGTCAGGTCGCCGACATCCTTGGCGACGAGGAAATAGTGCTTCATGAAGCGCTCGACCGCCGACAGGCCGGGATGCGTGGTGTAGCCGAGCCGCTCGGCGATCTCGCGCTGGATGTCGAAATGCAGCCGCTCCTCGGCCTTGCCGGTCAGGAAATGCATGTGGCAGCGCACCGCCCACAGGAAATCCTCGGCCTTCTGGAACTCGCGGTATTCGGCCTCGGTGAAGACACCTTTTTCGACCAGTTCCTCGCCGGTGCGCACGCGATAGAAATATTTGCCGATCCAAAACAGCGTCTGCAGGTCGCGCAGTCCACCCTTGCCGTCTTTCACATTGGGCTCGACAAGATAACGGCTTTCACCGGCCTTGGCGTGGCGCTCGTCGCGCTCGGCGAGCTTGGCCTGCACATATTCCGGCCCGGTCGTGCGCACCACCTCATGGTCGAAGCGGGTCAGCAATTCGTCAAAGAGCTTTTGCTCGCCCCACAGGTATCGCGCCTCGAGGATCGAGGTGCGGATGGTGATGTCGCTGCGCGAAAGCCTCAGGCACTCCTCGATGTTGCGGGTGGCGTGGCCGACCTTCAGGCCCATGTCCCACAGCATGTAGAGCATGTATTCGACGATCTGCTCGCCCCAGGGCGTCTGCTTGTAGGGCAACAGGAAAAGCAGATCGATGTCCGATCCCGGCGCCAGCGTGCCGCGCCCGTAGCCGCCCACTGCGACCACGGCCATGCGCTCGGCCGCCGAGCGGTTCTTCACACGGTAGACGTGGGTTGCCGCGAAATCGTAGAGCGCGCGGATCAGCTCATCCATCAGATGCGACAGCCGCTCAGCAATTGCAGAACCGCCGCGCGGACGGTCGGCCCGGAGCCGTCGCCGGCCGTGGCCGCCGTCAGCGCCGTCATGTCGCGACGCAAGGCGTCGCCATCGATGATTTCGTCGAGTTTCAGGGAGATCTTGGCCATTCGGCGGCGTCTATAGCGCGTTTTCCCCGCGCTGTGTATGGGGCCGGTACATTCGCTCGCCATGGTGATCGAATGGCACGATCGACGAAAATTGCAGCCGGCAGATCCTGTAGAGCTGGCGCGCGAGCCGCTCGACCTCGCGTTTCATCCTCGCCATCGTGGATAGTCGCGGCTTGACTGCGGTGCCCGACCCGTCCCGGTCGTCCGGGATCAGGCTCGGCAGCTGGGCGCCGTCCTCGAGATGCTGCTTCTGCACGCACAAAGCTGGACTGAGCTGATAGATTTTCCGGACGGGCCGACGTTGGCGAACCGGATCGAAGATCACGTGATCGACCGGCATGTCGATCTCCTTGGTGGCGTCGACGAGGGCGCCGGCGATCCGCTTCGACACGATGTAGCCCGCGCAGCCAAGATGCGGGTTGTACAGCCTGTTTAGCGAAAACCCGTGGCCGGCCGCGATGCGCCGGGGACCGATCATGGCCGGCCAGAAGAAGGTTTCCAGCTTGACGATATCGGCATCGGCGGGGATCCAACCTGCATCGGCAAGCAGGGCGCCGGCCGCGGACGCGAACACAATGTCATCCTCAAACACGGCAACATGAGCGTCGTCGCCGGCGGCAATGATCGACCAGCAGGCCCTGTGGCTGAGCAGGCATGCGATCTCGGCATCGGTCAGGCGCGACTGCGAGACGTGCCCCGTCAACTGCTGCATCGAGGCAAGGTCCGGCCGACCGCGCGCGTCGACAGCCGCGATACGCGCGAACGAAATGCCGATCCTGTCGAATTCGGCCGCCACATGGGCGAGCCG
Source organism: Mesorhizobium sp. (assembly GCA_019509685.1). The sequence continues at coordinate 3,904 of JAEKLU010000300.1, forward strand.
ATCGCTGGACCGGTCGAGATTGATGACGAGGCATTTCATCCGGCGGACTTGATGCAACCAAAAAACGGCGATGTCCATAACACCGGCCATGGCGTGATATCGATTTTAATTGGCGCGGCTTGTCGGTCGGTGTTCGCGGCGGCGCGGCCGGAAAATCGAAAATCGGCCCTTGACCTTCCAGTTGCTGGAAGGACTACCTCAGCCTCAATTCGAGAATTCCAAGGCATACAGCATGACCAATTCCGACCACCATCATCATGCCCATGGCGCGTCCTGCTGCGCGGCCAAGGAGGCTGCGACGGCCGCCGCAACAATTACGCGCGATCCCGTCTGCGGCATGATTGTCGATCCGGCCGCTGGCAAGCCGACGGCCGAGCGTGGCGGGCGGTTTTTTCATTTCTGCAGCGAGCGCTGCCGCACGAAATTCGTTGCCGATCCCGAAAATTACCTGACGGCCACCGATCCGGTTTGCGGCATGAGCGTCGACCGCGCCAGCGCGAAGCATTTTTCACGCTATCAAGGCCAAGGCTTCTACTTCTGCTCGGCGGGCTGCAAGGCCAAGTTCGACGCGGAACCGACGAAATACCTTGCTGGCCAGCCGGAACAGCAGCCGCCGCCGAAGGGCACCCAATACACCTGCCCAATGCATCCCGAGATCGTCCGCGACAAGCCCGGCTCCTGCCCGATCTGCGGCATGGCGCTGGAGCCGATGGGCGTGCCGACCGGCGAACAGGGGCCTAACCCGGAGCTTATCGATTTCACGCGGCGGTTCTGGGTCGGCGCCGCACTCTCCTTGCCGCTGCTGGTCATTGCCATGGCGCCGATGCTGGGCGTCACCTTGGAAAGCTTCGTCGATGGCCGTGAAAAGACCTGGATCGAACTGGCGCTGGCGAGCCCGGTGGTGCTGTGGGCGGCGTTTCCGTTCTTCCACCGCGGCTGGGAATCGATCCTCAACCGCAGCCCCAACATGTGGACGCTGATTTCGCTCGGCGTCGGCGCCGCCTATCTATTCAGCCTTGTCGCGACGCTGTTCCCGGATGTCTTTCCGCTCCAGTTCCGTGGCCATGACGGCGCCGTCCCCGTCTATTTCGAGGCGGCCGCCGTCATCGTGGCGCTGGTTTTCCTCGGCCAGGTTCTGGAGCTCAGAGCTCGCGAGCGGACCGGCTCGGCCATCCGCGCCCTGCTCGACCTTGCACCGAAAACGGCGCGGCTGATCGGCGCCGATGGCTCCGAAAAGGACGTTCCACTCGACGGCGTCAAGACGGGCGACCGCCTGCGCATCCGTCCCGGCGACGCCGTGCCGGTCGATGGCATGGTGCTGGAAGGCCGTTCGGCGATCGATGAATCGATGATCACCGGCGAGCCGCTGCCGGTCGAAAAGAACGAAGGCGACACCCTTACCGGCGGCACGTTGAACAAGCACGGTTCACTGATCATGCGCGCCGACAAGGTCGGCGCCGAGACGACGCTGTCGCGCATTGTCGAGCTGGTCGCCCAGGCGCAACGTTCGCGCGCGCCGATCCAGGGCTTGGCCGACCGCGTGTCTTTCTATTTCGTCCCGGCGGTTGTTCTGGTCGCCATTGTGGCCTTCGTCGCCTGGGCACTTTTCGGCCCTGAGCCGAGCCTGGTCTTCGCCATCGTCTCGGCCGTATCGGTGCTGATCATTGCCTGCCCCTGCGCGCTCGGCCTTGCGACGCCGATGTCGATCATGACCGCGACCGGTCGCGGCGCGCATGCCGGCGTGCTGATCAAGGAAGCGGCGGCACTCGAGCGTTTTGCCTCCGTCGACACGTTGATCGTCGACAAGACCGGTACCTTGACCGAAGGCCGGCCGCGACTGACCGATATTGTCGCCTTTGACGGTATCGACGAGAACGAATTGCTGTCGCTCGCCGCCGCGCTCGAAAAGGGTTCGGAGCACCCGCTCGCCGAAGCGATCGTCGAGGGCGCGGCCGCGCGCGGTGTGAAGGTGGCGGACGCCCAGAACTTCGTGGCGGTCACCGGCAAGGGCGTTTCCGGCACGGTTTCGGGCAGAAAGGTCGCATTGGGCAATGCCGCGATGATGGCCGACCTCGGGGTCGAAACATCGGCGGCCAATGCCGAGGCGATGCAGTCCGAGGGCAAGACGGCGATGTTCGTCGCTGTCGATGGCGCATTCGCAGGCGTCGTTGCCGTTGCCGATCCCGTCAAGGCGACCACAGCCGAGGCGATCAGAGCCCTGCATGACAAGGGCCTGCGTATCATCATGGCGACCGGCGACAACGAGCGTACCGCTCGCGCGATTGCGAGCAAGCTCGGCATCGACGAGGTGCGCGCCGGCCTGCTTCCGGAGGGAAAGAGCGCCTTGGTGGATGAACTGCGCGGCAAAGGTGCCGGCGTTGCGATGGCTGGCGACGGCGTCAACGACGCGCCGGCGCTGGCCAGCGCCGATGTCGGCATCGCCATGGGCACCGGCGCCGATGTCGCCGTCGAAAGCGCCGGCATCACGCTGGTCAAGGGCGATCTCAACGGCATCGTGCGAGCCCGCACGCTTGCCCAGGCGACGCTTCGCAATATCCGCCAGAACCTGTTCTTTGCCTTCCTCTACAATGTGCTCGGCGTGCCGGTCGCGGCCGGCGTGCTTTATCCGCTCACCGGCACGCTGTTGTCGCCGATGCTGGCCGCTGCGGCGATGAGCCTGTCGTCGGTTTCCGTCATCGCCAACGCCTTGCGGCTGAGAACGTTGAAACTCTGAGCAAAACCCCCAGATACGAAACCCAACCACAAAGGAGACTTGAATGACCTTGGCCAAGAAAATCGTGCTGCTGTTGATGGCGGCGGGAATGCTGCTTGCGGTATTCCTCGAAAGCGTGCCCGCCTCTTCGGAGGAGATGAAGCACGACATGTCCAAGATGGCGATGGGCGCGCAAAGCCCCGCCACCGCGGGCTACAGGAAGGCGATGGACAAGATGCACAAGGACATGATGATCAAATACACCGGCAATGCCGATGTCGACTTCGTCCGCGGCATGATCCCCCATCATCAGGGCGCCATCGACATGGCCAAGGTGGAGATCGCCAATGGCAAGGATCCGGAAATCCGCAAGCTGGCCGAAGGCGTCGTCACGGCGCAGGAGGCCGAGATCAAACAAATGCGGGACTGGGAAACCGTTCCGGTGCTGGGTCAAGGCACCTGGAAGATGGGCGAGGACCGGCGCCGCCGCGACGATGAGGTCGCGGCGCTCAAGCTCGGGCTCGACCTCGGCATTACGCTGATCGACACGGCGGAGATGTATGCCAGCGGCGGCTCGGAGGAGGTCGTGGCGCAGGCTATGGAAGGGCGCCGCGATGAGATATTCCTGGTCTCCAAGGTGCTGCCCTCCAACGCCTCGCGGGCCGGCGTCAAACGGTCTTGCGAGAACAGCCTGAAACGTCTCGGCACCGACCGCATCGATCTTTATCTGCTGCATTGGCCAGGCAGCGTGCCGCTGTCCGAAACGGTCGAAGCCTTCGAGACTTTGAAGAAGGCCGGCAAGATCCGTCATTGGGGCGTCAGCAACTTCGACACAGACGAGATGGAGGATCTGGTCGGCTTGGCCGATGGCGGCAACGTCCAGACCAACCAGGTGCTCTACAATCTCTCGCGGCGCGGCCCTGAATTCGACCTCGCGCCCTGGAGCCTGAAGCGCGGCATCCCGTTGATAGCGTATTCGCCTGTCGAGCAGGGCGCGCTTGCCCGCAATGCCAGGTTGGAAGCCGTGGCTTCGCGCCACAACGCCACGGCCGCGCAGGTGGCGCTCGCCTGGGTGATGGCGCAACCGGGTGTCATTGCTATCCCGAAAGCCAGCCGGCAGGAGCATGTCCGCCAGAACGCCGGCGCGCTCGATATCAGCCTGACGGCGCAAGACTTCGCCGACCTCGACCGCGCCTTCCCGCCGCCGACGCGCAAGCGTGGCCTGGAAATGATCTGAGGCTCCTCGGAGCCAAATCCGGAATTGACGGCAAACAGAGAGCAAGCATTGGAACGAATTTCAGCCGGGCCTTTTCACACGACCTACAAGATCGGAGACATAACCGTCACGTCGTTGCGCGACGGTTATGTCGACATGCCTATCAAGCGGCTGCGCCAGCCGGGAGACAAGCCTTACGGCGACGATCTCCCGGCGCAGGTGCAACTGGTCGAAGGTATGCTCAGACTGTCCGTCAACGCCTTTGCCATCGATGACGGCCAGGACATCACGCTGATCGACACCGGCTCTTCGAACGCCTGGCATCCGAGCATGGGGTTTCTGCCGCAGGCGCTGAGCGAGGCGAAGATCGCCGTCGAGCGAATACGCACGGTTGCCTTCACCCACACCCATCTCGACCATATCCACGGGCTCATCCTCGCCGATGGTCGAGACGGCTTCCCACTGCTTTCCCGCCTGCTTGTGCCTCGACCGGAGCTCGACATGTTCCGGGCAGAGGCGCGGTTGAAGCGTTTCCATGATCGCGCGCAGCCTTTCGAAGCAGGACAGCGCCTGAGCACGAATATCGAGACGATGGCCGCTCACGGCCATGAAGTCGGCCACACCTGCTTTCGCGTTGCGAGCGGGGACGAAACGCTGTTGATCTGGGGCGACACCGTGCACGTGCCGTCGCTTCAGTTCGATCGCCTGGAGGTGGCGTGGGAATTCGACGCCGACCAGGAGCAGGCGCGCGCAAGTCGATTGCGATTGCTGGCCCTTGCCGCCGACAACGCCTGTTTCGTTGCGGGAGCACATCTCGATTCACCGGGCGTGGGGCGGGTTTTCCGAACCGAAACAGGCTTCCGCTTCGAACCCTTGTAGGCCGGTCGGAGCTACCTCCCTGCCGGTATCTCCAGACGCATCCGCACCCTGCGCAGGGAGCGCGAAAACACTGCCGTGTCGTCAGCGGCGCGGGCAAGGGTGAGGGCGCCCTGGATGGCTGCCACGGCCTCTTCGGCAAGTTCCGCCGCCTCGGCTTTTCCATGTCCGGCCCGCGCCAGCGCATCGGCGAGACGTGTGACCCAGCGGCCGAAATAGTCGCGGATCGGGCTGGCGAAGAGGTCACGCGATTCATCGAGCGCGAAGGCGCCGATCAGGCAGACACGGCGACCGGAGTGGAAATAGCGGTCGGTCGCCTCGAGCATATGCTCGATTCCTGCCCGTGGATCGGCGCCGTCGCGCAGCGGTGCGAAGACATTGTCTTCGAACCACCCATCGACATGGGCAATGACGGCCCTTGCCATCTCTTCCTTGCCGCCGGGAAAGAAGTGGTAGAGGCTTCCCTTGCCCAGTCCGGTTGCCTGACCGATCAGGGCCAGGCTGGCGCCTTCATAGCCGTGCTCGCGAAACACCTCGGCCACTGTCGCCAGCAATTGGTCACGGTCAGGCGCGATGCGCCGCATCCGCTCTAGAGCCCAAGCTCGGTCAGGCCCGGATGATCGTCCGGCCGACGGCCGAGCGGCCAGTGATACTTGCGCTCGCTCTCGGCGATAGGCAGATCGTTGATGCTGGCGACGCGACGGCGCATCAGCCCGGCTTCGTCGAATTCCCAGTTCTCATTGCCGTAGGAGCGGAACCAGTGGCCGCTGTCGTCGCGCCACTCATAGGCAAAGCGCACCGCGATGCGGTTTTCGTTCCAGGTCCAGACTTCCTTGATCAGGCGATAGTCGAGCTCGCGCGCCCATTTGCGGGTGAGGAAGCCGACGATCTCGCTTCTGCCGGAAACAAATTCAGCCCGGTTCCGCCAGACGCTGTCCTCGGTATAGGCAAGCGAAACCCGCTCCGGGTCGCGGCTGTTCCAGGCGTCTTCGGCGAGCCGCGCCTTTTGCGCGGCGGTCTCGGCCGTGAACGGCGGCAAGGGCGGACGGCTCATGAGATCTCCTGTCGATTTCGATCGTCGATAGCCGACATTGTACTGATCGGTACAATGAGTCAACACCGCTTGTGTTCTTTGCGACACCTTAAAGCTGTTCAGCGTTTGATAGGATCGCTGCCCTGCTCCAACTCTTTGTTTTTGCGCAATTCCGGACGGAAAACCGCTGCGCACTTTCCTGGAATTGCTTTAGGCGGCTGACTTATCGAATCTCGGCTTTCAGCCTTTCGAAGGCATCGCGGACATGTTCTGCCAGCGGATGCCTGGCGTTTTGCTGCTGCCATGTTTCGACGGCCAGGCGCAATGCCACGACCGCCACCAAGGAAACC
>JAEKLU010000301.1 GCA_019509685.1 Mesorhizobium sp.
ACAAGGGCGTGGATCATCAGCTTCATATCCTGCGGGTCTTGCGGCAATCCATCCTCACGCGGGCGATTTTCATGCGGGCTCATGGTGGCGCCCTCCAAGTTCCATCATCAAAAGACCGCGGGCCCGCGCCAGCCGCGACATCACAGTGCCTTGCGGCACGCCGAGCATGGTGGCGATCTCGCGGTAGCTAAGTACGTTTATGTCGCGCAGCACCACCGTCTCCCGAAACGCTTCCGGCAGCCCTGCGATCGCGGCCTCTACGGCCGCCGTATTCGCCTTGGCGATCAGCGCCGCTTCCGGGCTGTCCGCATCATTGTCGGGCAGCGGCGACACATCGTCGAGGTCGGCGAGATCGCCAACGGCGACAACGGCGCGCGGCCGGTTGCGCGCCATCCATGTGTAGGAGGCATTGCGCACGATGGTGAGCAGCCAGGCGCGGGCATTGCCGCCGGAAAAGCCGGCAATGCCGGCATGCGCCTTAAGGCAGGCTTCCTGCACCACGTCCTCGGCATCGGCCGTATTGCCGGTCAGCCAGCGGGCGAGCGACAGCGCGTCGCCGAGATGCGGCAGCACCACTTCGGCAAAACGCGCGGCCAGGACCTTTTCGCTCAACACCGTTCCACCGTCAGGCGCTCCCGCCAGGGGCTTGCTGCCATCCTCAGATGGCGCTGACCTGTCCCTGCTCGTGCGGGCGAAGATCGCGACTGCAGGCGAAGGCGCCTGCTTCGGGGGAGGTGAAGGCATTGGGGTCACCGGAGTCAAGGGTCTCGGAAGCAAGGGGCGCCTCGGAAGAGAACGGCGCATCGCTGGCTGCAATGAGATGCTGGCCGTCATGGTCGTAAATCTCGATGGTTGCGATCGGCACGGATCAGGGCCGGCGGCGCGGTGGGATGGCCCAGAATATATGCGCCCAGCTCATGCGCTCCAAAGGACGGCAATGGCTGATGCCCTCGCCCGCTTCGGTCGCAATCCTTTTGTCTTCATGCCGCTTCATGTTGGTCTCCTGCTGCCGCGCACATCCGGCGCATGCTCTGAAGACCAGCGGACCCGGCTGTTTATTCCCGGCCGCCGGATTTTTTCGCTCACGCTAATGTGATCGCTTTTTGCGGGGACCGAGTTCGGCCGTATTGGCTTTTGTTATCCGGCTCACGTTTGGCCGGTGGCCCGTATGATATCAATTCATCCGGTTTTCAGCGGAGGGGACCCGTGCCGGATATCAGCTCAGGCAAGCCATTGCCGTGGACGACGTTCAGGGTCATTGCCGCCCTGCTGATCGTCACCTTCGTCTACCGTCTGTGTATCCCTTCGCATGAGTATGACAGCCGCGGTGTCGTCATTCTCGACATCGTACTGAACATCGGGCTGCTCGTCGGACTCTGGGGCACCAGGCGCACGCTGAGCCAACAGGGGCCAAACGACGACCGCTGGAAAGTCGGCGCGCCCTTGTATTGGGCGGCGCTGATTTCCGGCATCGGCCTGCTGCTGATCCGCTTCACCAGCAATTCCGCATGGTGGACCGGACATCTCATGTACAGCTTGTCCTGATTCAGGCCGCGCAAGGCCAACCGGTCGGTCGGCCAGGAACAAATATCAGAGCGGTTCGACGATTCTGAACCGCCCCGGATAAAGCCGTCCGCTACTGTGCTGTCCAGCCGCCATCCATCGGCAGCGTCGTGCCGGTGATTTGCCTGGCGGCGTCCGAGCACAGGAACAGCGTCAGTGCCGCGAGTTCCTCGACGGTGACGAATTCCTTGGTCGGCTGCGCGGCGAGCAGCACATCGTGCTTGACCTGCTCCTCGGTCATGCCGCGTGCCTTCATCGTGTCGGGGATCTGCTTTTCGACCAGCGGCGTCCAGACGTAACCGGGCGCGATCGCATTTACCGTGATGCCGTTTTGCGCCACTTCCAGCGCCACCGTCTTGGTCAGACCGGCAATGCCATGCTTGGCCGAGACATAGGCCGATTTGAACGGCGAGGCGACCAGCGCATGCGCCGAAGCGGTGTTGATGATGCGGCCCCATTTGCGGCTCTTCATGCCGGGCACCACCGCCTTGATGGCATAGAAGGCGGCCAAAAGGTTGATGCGGATGATCGCTTCCCACTTGTCGTCGGGAAACTCCTCGATCGGCGCGACGTGCTGGATGCCGGCATTGTTGACCAGGATGTCGAGGCTGCCGAAGGCAGCTTCGGCATCGTGGACCATCGCGGTCACCGCCGCGCCGTCCATCATGTTGGCGTCCGAGTAGCGGCACCTGACGCCGAAATCCTTTTCGATGCCGGCCCGCTCCTGCTCGATCGCCGCGGCGTCGCCGAGCCCGTTGATGGTGACATTGGCGCCCTCTGCGGCAAAGGCGCGGGCGATGGCCAGGCCAATGCCACTGGTCGAGCCGGTGACGAGCGCATTCTTCGAAGACAGGGAACCCATGGGAGATCTCGCGACAGGAGGGAAGGACTATCAAAGGCACATAGTTTGTGCGCCGCAGCATGACAATGCCACAGGCATATGTCGGCGCTATTACAGTCCAGCAAAGGCTTTGCTGGCTTTCGAACGTGCCTGTCGCGGCGCTGACACGGCACTGTCATGCTGCCATGCAACATATTTGCCAGCGCATTCGCGCGGGGTCATTTCAAGCTGTTTGGGGGCACCAGAATGGAAATCGCCGACGTCGTGAAGCGCGCCTATGCGATGCCGCTCACCAATCCGTCCTTCCCGCCCGGCCCCTATCGCTTCTTCGACCGCGAATACGTCATCATCACCTACCGCACGACGCGCGAGGCGCTCGAAGCCGTGGTGCCGGCGCCGCTCGAAATCGACGAGCCGCTGGTCAAATACGAATTCATCCGCATGCCGGATTCGACCGGCTTCGGCGACTACACCGAGACCGGCCAGGTCATCCCGGTGCGCTACAAGGGGCAGCATGGCGGCTTCGTCCATTCCATGTATCTCGACGACGACGCGCCGATCGCCGGCGGCCGCGAGCTGTGGGGCTTCCCCAAGAAGCTTGCCAGCCCCAAGATCGTGCATGAGGGCGAAGTGGTGGTCGGCACGCTGCACTATGGCAGCGTGCTCTGCGCCACCGGCACGATGGGCTACAAGCACCGCGAGGCCGACCACGACCAGGTGCTGGCCTCCCTCGCGGCGCCCAATTTCCTGATCAAGATCATCCCGCATGTCGACGGCAGCCCGCGCATCTGCGAGCTGGTCCGCTACTACCTCACCGACATCACGCTGAAGGAAGCCTGGACGGCCCCGGCCGCGCTCGATCTCAGGCCGCATGTCATGGCCGATGTGGCGAAACTGCCTGTGCTCGACATCGTTTCGGCCGTTCACTTCAAAGCCGATCTGACGCTGGGCCTCGGCGAAGTCGTGCATGATTACCTCGCTGACCACAGCCAATCCGCTGCCGGCGCGACAAAGCTGGAGAAAGTCAGTGCTTGAGCGCAACCGCAGCAAGGCAGCCGCCGCCACCATCGAGGAAATCACGGCTCAGTATGACCGCATCGCGCTGGTGTTCCAGGGCGGCGGCGCACTCGGCGCTTATCAGGCCGGCGTCTACCAGGCGCTCGCCGACGCCGGTTGCGAGCCGACCTGGCTCTCCGGTGTTTCGATCGGCGCGATCAACGCCTCGATCATCGCCGGCAACGAGCCAAGCCGGCGCCTGCAGCGGCTGGAGCAGTTCTGGCAGACGATCTCGGGCCGCAAGATCTGGTCCTATACGCCCGAAGGCGACATCTATCGCGATATCCGCAACCAGACCTCATCCTTGATGACGATGACGATGGGCCAGCCGGGTTTCTTCAAGCCGCGCAATCCCAATCCCTGGCTCCAATTGTCGGGAGCGGACGGCGCCACCAGCTTCTACGACACGGCCGAGTTGAAGGACACGCTGGAGAGCCTGATCGACTTCGACGTGCTCAACGACGGCAAGAAGCGCCTGAGCGTCGGCGCGGTCAACGTCAGGACCGGCAATTTCGTCTATTTCGACACCGACAAGGTCCGCATCGGGCCGGAGCACATCATGGCCAGCGGCGCGCTGCCGCCGGCCTTCCCGTCGATCCGCATCGAGGGCGAGTACTATTGGGATGGCGGCATCGTCTCCAACACGCCGCTGCAATATCTGCTCGACCAGGAAGAGGACCGCTCCTCGCTGGTGTTCCAGGTCGATCTGTTCAGCGCCCGCGGCGTGCTGCCGCGCGGCATGGCCGACGTGCTGTCGCGCCACAAGGACATCATGTATTCGAGCCGCACGCGGCAGAACACCGACAATTTCGAGCGCATCCATGCGCTGAAGATGAA
>JAEKLU010000302.1 GCA_019509685.1 Mesorhizobium sp.
GTTGAGCTTGTCGCCGGCGATGCCGATGCCGGTGTCGATCACCTGGATTTCGGCGAGCTCGCCGCGCCGCCGTACGCCGACCAGGATGCGGCCCTCGCGCGTGTATTTGATGGCGTTGGAGACCAGGTTCTGGATCAGCCTGCGCAACAGATTACGGTCGGTCGTCACGCCGAGCGACGACGGCATGATCTTGAGGTCGAGTTTCTTTTCGGCGGCGAGCGGGCGGAAATCATTGCCGATCTGGGCAAGCAGCCCGCCGAGATCGAAGGCGGTGTCGTCGGGTTTCATCGCGCCGGCGTCGAGGCGGGAGATGTCGAGCACTGCGCCGAGGATCGTCTCGACAGATTCCAGCGAGGATTCGATGTTGACTGCCGCCTTGCCGGCCGGTCCCTTGCCGGCCTTCTCGATCAGCGACGAGCAGTAGAGCCGCGCGGCGTTGAGCGGCTGCAGGATGTCGTGGCCGGCGGCGGCGAGGAAGCGCGTCTTGCCGAGATTGGCCTCCTCGGCCAGCATCTGCGCCTGCGCCAGTTCCTCGTTGACGCGGGTGAGCTCAATGGTGCGGGTCTTGACCCGCTGCTCCAACGATTCGTTTGCCCGCTTCAGCGCCAGGTCCTGCTCGACGCGGCCGGAGATGTCGGCATAGGTGGCGACGATGCCGCCGTCGGGCATCGGGTTCGAGCGCAGCTCCAGGATCCGGCCGCTGGTCTTGAGCTCCATCTGCCAGGGGCTGACGAAGCTGGTCAGCCGGTTCAGCATCATCACCCGTTGTTCGGTGGGAATGTCGCCACGCTCGGCGAGGTGTCGCAGGATCTGGTCGAGCGACACGCCGACCTGGCCCATCTCGTCCGGCAGGTCGAACAGCGTCCGGTATTGCCGGTTCCAGCAGATCAGCCGGAAATCCCGGTCGAAGACGGTGATGCCTTGCTCCATCTGGTCGAGCGCGATCTGCAGCAAGTCGCGATTGTGCTGCAACGCCTCGGTGGCGTCGTCGAGCAGTTTGAAGGCGTCCCTGGAATCGCGATCGTTGCGGCGGAAAAGCAGCGACAGGATCAGCCGCGCCGACGACGAGCCGACGGCACTTGCCAGAAGCTGCTCGGAGAAGCGGATGACATCCATGCTGGCCTGTTCCTTGCCATGCAGGGAGACTTTCGCGTTCTTCTCGAAGGACTGGAAGGAGCGCTCGGTGCGCTCGACGCCGAGATAGCGGGAAATGGTGTCCTTGAGGTCGTTGACGGTGACGGCGGTGCGGAAGCGTCGCAGGCTGGGCATCGGGCCGGCCTCGCGCGGCACGAAGATCGCCGCCTGGATGCGCTCTAGCGGCACCGACGCGCGCGACAGCGAGCCGAGCACGAAGAACAAGGCATTTACGGACAGGCTCCACAGCACACCGTGATTCAGCGGCTCGCCGAGCGTGCCGAACAGCGCCTGTGGCCTCAGCGCCTCGAAGCCGAACAGGCCATGCGCGAGGATGTCGGCGTTGGCGCCGACAAGCGAGGGCAGCAGCAGCGTGTAGCCCCACACCGCGATGCCGGCGACCATGCCGAGTGCCGCGCCCCGGCCGTTGGCGCGGCGCCAGATCAGTCCGCCGATCAGTGCCGGCGCGAACTGCGCGATGGCCGCAAACGACATCAGCCCGATCGATGACAGCCGTGCGCTGTCGGTGCTCTCGCGGTAGTAGAGGAAGGCGATGAACAAGAGGATGAAGATCGAGGCGCGGCGCACGTTGAGGATCAGCGTCGACCAGTCCTCGTTCTCGGAAGAACTGGTCTTGAGCACGCGGCGCACGAACAGCGGAATGACGAGATCGTTGGAGATCATGATCGACAGTGCGACGCTTTCGACGATGACCATCGCGGTCGCCGCCGACAGGCCGCCGATGAACGCCGCCATGGCCAGCACGTCATGGCCGTTGAACAGCGGCAGCGACAGCACGTAGAGGTCGCTGCTGGTCCTTGTGCCGACCAGCGACAGGCCGGCAAAGGCGATCGGCAGCACGAACAGATTGATCGCCACCAGATAGAGCGGGAACACCCAGGTCGCGGTGCGCAACTCGGCCTCGCTGCGGTTCTCGACGATGGTGACGTAGAACTGGCGCGGCAGCATCAGGACGGCAAAGCCGCTCAACCCCGTCAGCACGAGCCAGGTGGCCAAAGAGGTGTTGTAGCTCATCGCCTGCCGAACCTGGCCGTTGGCGGCGAGCTTGGCAAACATGTCGCCGGGACCGCCGAAGACCAGGAAGGTCACCATCAGGCCGATGGCGAGGAAGGCAGCAAGCTTGACCACGGTCTCGACCGCCACCGCCAGCATCAGCCCGTCCTGATGCTCGGTCGCGTCGGCATGGCGGGTGCCGAACAGCACGGCAAACAGCGCGAGCAGCATGGCGACGACCAGCGAGATGTCGCTGACGAACGGATCGAAGCTCGGCGGCGAACCGGTATAATGCTCGACCATCAGGCTGACGGAGCCGGAGATCGCCTTCAACTGCAGCGCGATATAGGGCACCGCGCCGATGGTGGCGATCACCGTCGCGATCGCGGCGACGGTGAAACTCTTGCCGTAGCGGGCGCCCAGAAGATCGGCGATCGAGGTGATCTTCTCGCTTTTGGCCAGCTTGACCATGCGGTTGAGCAACGGAAAGCCGAACACGAACACCAGAACCGGGCCGGTATAGATGCCGAGGAATTCGAGCCCGCGCTCCGAGGACAGGCCGACCGAGCCGAAGAAGGTCCAGGAGGTGCAGTAGATGGCAAGGCTGAGCGCATAGATGAACGGCCGCGCCCTGCCGAACCCGGCCGTTGCCGCGCGCCGGTCGCCGATGCTGGCGATGGCAAAAAGCAGCGTCACATAGGCGATCGCGATGATGACGACGAACCAGCCCAGCACGGCCGCACTTCCTCCCTAGAGCATGATGCCGAAAAGTGGGGAGCGGTTTTCGGGCGGACATCATGCTCTATTTCATGATTTAAACCCGTTTTCCTCCGGCGCTCACAACGCAACCACAGCCCGGCGCCCGAGTCCACCGCGGCTTTCGGCGCATATGTCGTCGTTGATGACGCTGCGTAAACACAAAGCGGTGCTTTGGTCCTTTTTCCGGTTTTGCAACCGGGGGTTTTTGTTATGGTGGGCTAGGGCCGGCGCCGAAGGACATTGGTGAGGCGGCAGCGCGGCCCATCAAGGAGGGACGAATGCTGAAAGAATTCCAGGAATTCATCTCCAAAGGCAATGTGATGGACTTGGCCGTAGGCGTCATCATCGGCGCCGCCTTCGGCAAGATCGTCGACTCGTTGGTCAACGACATCATCATGCCGATTGTCGGTGCGATCTTCGGTGGGCTGGACTTCAACAACTATTTCTTCGGACTGTCCTCGAACGTCCATTCGGCCACTCTGGCCGAGGCCAAGAAAGAGGGTGCCGTCTTCGCCTATGGCAGCTTCATCACCGTCGTGCTGAACTTCCTGATCCTTGCCTTCATCATCTTCCTGATGGTCAAGGCGGTAAACAATATGCGCAGGCGGCTGGAGAAGGAAAAACCCGCCCCTGCCGCTGCGCCGCCGCCGGCGGATGTCGCGCTGCTGACCGAAATCCGCGATCTTCTCGCCAAGAAGTAATCCTCGCGGACGCTCTGGACCAAAACCCCGGCCGCCTGCGGCTGGGGTTTTCTGTTTGGCAATCTGCTAAGAGCCGTGCCGAGACCCTTGCGCACCGAAGCGCGCGCGGCGCCCGAAAGCGGCATCGTCGCCGTCGTCAACCACGGCCGCCTGCGTGAAGGCCTGATACCGCTCTGGGCCGGCGAGGGTGACCTTCCAACGCCCGCTTTCATCAGCGATGCCGCCGCCCGCGGGCTCGCCAATGGCGAAACCTTCTACACCTGGCAGAGGGGCATTCCCGATCTCAGGCAGGCGCTCGCCCGCTACTACGCCAGGCATTTCGGCAAGAGCTTCCCCGAAGAGCAGTTCATCGTCACCGCATCCGGCATGCATGCCATCCAGCTGGCCATCGACGCGATCGCCGGCAGTGGCGACGAGGTGATCTACCTCTCGCCGGCCTGGCCGAATTTCGCCGCCGCCGCCGGTGTGGCGGGCGCTGTGCCGGTGCCCGTCGTGCTCGACCAGTCCGGCAATGGCTGGTCCTGCGATGTCGACAAGATCGCCTCCGCCATCACGCCGCGTACGAAGGTGCTGTTCATCAACACCCCGTCCAACCCGACCGGTTGGACCGCCGACAAGGAGACGCTGCAGGCGATTCTGGATCTGGCCCGCGAAAAGGGCCTTTGGATCATCGCCGACGAGATCTATTCGCTGTTCCATTACGGCCATGGCCGCGCGCCATCCTTCCTCGACATCGCCACTGCCGAAGACCGCATCCTGTTCGTCAACAGCTTTTCCAAGAACTGGGCGATGACCGGCTGGCGCGTCGGCTGGATCAAGACCCATCCGGCGTTGCAGCAGGTGTTCGAGAACCTGATCCAGTATTCGACCTCGGGCGTGGCGCAATTCATGCAGCGTGGCGCGGTCGCCGCCCTGGACGAGGGTGACGCGTTCATCTTCGAGCAAGTGGAGCGGGCGAGGGCGGCGCGCGATCTGGTCTGCGGCATCCTGGGCGCTACCGGCAAGGCGCGCTTCACCGTGCCGCAAGGCGCCTTCTATCTGTTCTTCACGGTCGACGGCATCACCGATTCCCGCACCGCCGCCTTCGACATCGTCGATCACGCCAATGTCGGCCTGGCGCCGGGCACGGCCTTTGGCCCCGGCGGCGAGGCCTTCCTCAGGCTATGCTTCCACCGCCGCCTCGATCAGCTCGAGGAAGCGGCGCATCGGCTGGCGAAATGGATGAAGACTGTCTGAACTGGCCTTAAGCCGGATTGAAACTCGCTCCGGTGAGTCAGCCGGTGCGGATTTCGAGGACCGGAGCGCAGCGGACATTCAGGTCCGTGGGCAAGCGCATGACCCCGAAGATCGGGTTCGATCTTCGGAAAGGATCATGCGCCAAATTGAAATTCCTACAGCGTCCTTTGCGCGTCCCAACGGACGCGCGGCGCTGTAGAAGCACAGAAAACCGCGGCGGATAGCCGCCGGAGTAGAGTTTCAAACGGCTTCAGCCGCCTGACTTCGGCACCAGGAGCGGAACAATCCGGTCGCTCTTGGCCACGGCCGGCCGTCCGGCGGAGCCGTAGGAAATGCCCAGCGCATCCCAGGTCTCGACCAGCGCGTCCTGCAATTCGGCGATCAGCGCGTCCGAGTGGAACGGCGTCGGCGTGATGCGCAGCCGCTCGGTGCCGCGCGGCACGGTCGGGTAGTTGATCGGCTGGATATAGATGCCGTGCACGCCGAGCAGGCGGTCGCTGGCCATTTTGCAGAGTTCGGGATCGCCGACCAGCACCGGCACGATGTGGGTCGCCGATTCCATCACCGGCAAGCCGGCGGCCGAAAGGATCTGCTTGGTCGTGGCCGCCTGGCGCTGCTGCGCGTCGCGCTCGGCCTGCGAGCGCTTGAGGTGCCGGATCGAGGTGGTGGCGGCCGCGGCGATCGCCGGCGGCAGCGCGGTGGTGAAGATGAAGCCCGGAGCGTAGGAGCGCACGGCGTCGATGACGGCGCTGGTGCCGGTGATGTAGCCGCCCAGCGTGCCGAAAGCCTTGGCCAGCGTGCCTTCGATGATGTCGATGCGATCGGCGAGGCCTTCGCGCTCGGTGATGCCGCCGCCGCGCGGTCCGTACATGCCGACGGCATGGACCTCGTCGATATAGGTCATGGCGTTGTAGCGTTCGGCGAGCTCGACGATCTCTCTGATCGGGGCGATGTCGCCGTCCATCGAATAGACGCTTTCGAACACGATCAGCTTGGCGCGCTCGCGCCCGGCCGCCTGTAAGAGGCTTTCCAGATGCGCGACGTCGTTGTGGCGGAAGATCTTCTTCTCGGCGCCGGAACGCCGCACGCCCTCGATCATCGAGGCGTGGTTCAGCTCATCCGAAATGATCAGGCAGTTGGGCAACAGCCGGGCAATGGTCGAGATCGACGCCTCGTTGGAGACGAAGCCCGACGTGAAGACGAGTGCCGCTTCCTTGTCGTGCAGGTCGGCGAGCTCATGCTCGAGCTCGACCAGCGGGTTCGACGTGCCGGAAATGTTGCGGGTACCGCCGGCGCCCGAGCCCATCTTGCCGGCCGTATTCTGGAACGCGGCGATGACATCGGCGTTCTGGCCCATGCCGAGATAGTCGTTGGAGCACCATACGGTGATTTCCCGGGCGCGCCCATTGGAGCGCCAGATGGCGCGCGGAAACTTGCCCACGATACGCTCGAGGTCGGCGAAAACGCGGTAACGCCGCTCGGCGTGGAGCTGGTCGATCGCGTCTTCGAAGAACCGCTGATAATTCATGTCAGCATCCCAGTTTTGCGCCGGATCATAATCATAGCCCCAAGCCACGTAAACCGGACCCAACCGGTCAAAATGCCACGCCCAGACCCTGTTCCTAACGATGCCGGATCGTGGCCTATTCCCGGCGGTGTGAACGAACTTCGTTTCGATACAATGCCTCGGGGCGGAGGAACTGTTACGGATTTAACATTCAGGGTGTAGTGGGCTTGCGACGGGGTTTCCAGCACGGCGGCTGTTGAGACAGTTTCCGATAAATCTTGATCAACGAGGACACGACATGACGGTTTTGGTGACAGGCGGTGCCGGCTATATCGGCAGCCATATGGTCTGGGAACTGCTCGACGCAGGTGAAAGCGTTGTAGTGCTCGACCGGCTTTCGACCGGTTTCGAATGGGCGGTGGCGCCTGAGGCAAAGCTGATCGTTGGCGATGTCGCCGACCGTGAACTGGTCGGCCAGGTCATCCGCGAGAACAAGGTCGACGCCATTATCCACTTCGCCGGCTCGATCGTGGTGCCGGAATCGGTCGCCGACCCACTTGCCTATTACGAGAACAACACCTCGAAGACCCGCACGCTGATCGAGACCGCCGTGCGCGAGGGCGTGCCGCATTTCATCTTTTCTTCGACGGCCGCCGTCTATGGTGGCGCCGGACTGGAACCGGTGCGCGAGGATGCGCGACTGGCGCCGGAATCGCCCTATGGCCTCTCCAAGCTGATGAGCGAATGGATGCTGCGCGACGCTGGTATGGCGCACGACATCCGCTACACGGCGCTGCGCTATTTCAACGTCGCCGGCGCCGATCCCAAGGGTCGTACCGGACAGTCGACGCCCGGCGCCACGCATCTGATCAAGGTCGCCTGCGAGACCGCGCTCGGCAAGCGGCCTTTCATGCAGGTCTTCGGCCAGGACTATCCGACGCCGGACGGCACCTGCATCCGCGACTACATCCATGTCAGCGACCTTGCCGCGGCGCACCGGCTGGCGCTGCAGCGGCTGCGCGAGGGCGGCCAGAGCCTGGTCGCCAATTGCGGCTACAGCCACGGCTATTCGGTGCTGGAAGTGATCGACAGCGTGCGCCGCGCCTTCGGCCATGATTTCGATGTCCGCATGGGCGACCGCCGCCCCGGCGATGCCGCGGCCGTGGTGGCCAACTCCGACCTTGCCCGTCAGGAATTCGGCTGGGCGCCGCAGCGCGACGATCTCGACCTCATCGTCAAGGATGCGTTGGCCTGGGAACGCATTTTGACGACCAAGAATTCAGTTCGAAATTAAACTGTTGGGCCAAGGGCTCGTCCGGCGCATTTATACACGGTATTGAGGCTCATTCAGGTGGTGCGAGGATGCGCGCCGTCGGCATGACCTTGAGGGGCGGCATGAAAATCGTGGTGCTTGGCGCCGGTGTGGTTGGCACGGCGGCTGCGTATTACCTGGCCGCCGACGGCCATGAGGTGACGGTGATCGAGCGTCACGAAGCCGTGGCGCGCGGCACCAGCCAATCCAATGCCGGACTGGTATCGCCGGGCGATGCGACAGCCTGGCCTTCGCCCGCAGCACTGAAGACCTTCCTGCGCGGGCTCTGGAACCACGATCTCGGCATCAAGGTCAGGCTCAGCCTCGATCCGTATTTTTATGCCTGGAGCCTGCGCTTCCTGCGCGAATGCACGGTCAAGCGACTGCGCGCCAACACCGACGTCAAGCTCAGGCTGGCGCTCCATTCCCGCGCGTGCATCAACGCCTTGTCGGACGCGACCGGCATCCACTATGACGAGCGCAAGAAGGGCATCCTGTACTTCTTCCGCTCGCAAAAGAGCCTGGACCACGGCACCGACAATTACCGCTATCTGGCCGAGCATGGCTTGCCGATCGAGATCGTCGGCCGCGAGCGCTTGGCCGAACTGGAGCCGGGGCTGGCCGGCGTCAAGGACAAGATCGCCGGCGGTGTTTATTCGCCGATCGACCAGACCGGCGATTCCAAGCAGTTCACCGACAATCTCGCCGCCTTTG
>JAEKLU010000303.1 GCA_019509685.1 Mesorhizobium sp.
TCAGCCACATCCCGGGCCTGAAGGTGGTGATGCCGTATACGGCCGCCGACGCCAAGGGCCTGCTCAAGGCGGCGATCCGCGATCCGAACCCGGTCATCTTCCTCGAGAACGAAATCCTCTACGGCCAGTCCTTCGACGTACCGAAGCTCGACGATTTCGTGCTGCCGATCGGCAAGGCGCGCGTCCACAAGCAAGGCAAGGACGTCACCCTCGTCTCCTTCGGCATCGGCATGACCTATGCGGTCAAGGCGGAAGCCGAATTGCGCGGCATGGGCATCGACGCCGAGATCATCGATCTCAGGACCATCCGTCCGCTCGATCTCGACACGATCATCGCTTCGGTCAAGAAAACCAACCGCCTGGTGGTGGTGGAAGAAGGTTTCCCGCAGAGCTCGGTCGGCGACCACATTGCCAACCAGGTCTCGCAGCGCGCCTTCGACTTCCTCGACGCGCCGGTGATCACCATCGCCGGCAAGGACGTGCCGATGCCTTACGCGGCGAACCTCGAAAAGCTGGCTTTGCCCAATGTCGGCGAGGTCGTCGAAGCCGTCAAAGCCGTGACGTATCGGGGCTGACCAGATGGCTCGCGAACTCGATGTTCCCGCAGCGGTAGTCGAGGACGGCGAATTCGATGAAATACTCCGCGTCTGGATTGGTTCGGACGCGGTTGTCACGATGCAGGACTTCTTTGGACCAAACGCTCACAACTGGGGCATGGTGCTCGCTGATGTCGCCATGCACATTGCCAGGATGAGATTAGAGCAGGATGGCATCTCGGAAATCGAGACGCTTCATGCCTTGGAAGACGGCTACCGCGGCAGAATGTCGGAGCAGTTCAATATCCAGCACCGTTCGCTGACCGGGCGGAACTGAGGAGGAAAAATGCCGATTAACATCACCATGCCGGCGCTCTCGCCCACGATGGAAGAGGGCAATCTTTCCAAGTGGCTGGTCAAGGAAGGCGACAAGGTTTCACCCGGTGACGTCATCGCCGAGATCGAGACCGACAAGGCGACGATGGAAGTCGAAGCCGTTGATGAAGGCACCGTCGCCAAGCTGGTCGTTCCAGCCGGAACCGAAGGCGTCAAGGTCAACGCATTGATCGCCATCCTGGCCGGCGAAGGCGAGGATGCCGGCGCCGCGGCAAAGGGCGGCGGCGAAGCTGCCGCACCCAAGGCTGAGGCACCGAAAGCGGAAGCCCAGAAGCCAGAAGCGCCCAAGGAAGCGCCGAAACCGGCGGCCGCCGCAGCGGCGCCCGCACCAGCCAAGGCCGAATCCGCTCCGGCAGCCAACGGCCATGCCGCCGGTGAGCGCGTGTTCGCATCGCCATTGGCCCGCCGTATCGCCAAGGATGCCGGCGTCGATGTCGCTGCCCTAACCGGCTCCGGCCCGCATGGCCGCGTGGTTCGCGCCGATGTCGAGGCGGCGATCTCGTCCGGCGGCGCTCCGGCCCCCGCCGCGAAGGCTCCGGCAGGCGCGCCCGCTACGGCCCCCGCGGCAGCGCCGAAAGCTATGTCCGACGACCAGGTGCTGAAGCTGTTCGAGCAGGGCTCCTACGAGCTCGTCCCGCACGACAATATGCGCAAGACCATCGCGCGCCGTCTGGTCGAGGCCAAGTCCACCATTCCGCATTTCTACCTGACGCTCGACTGCGAGCTCGACGCGCTGCTGGCGCTGCGCACGCAGTTGAATGCGGCCGCCCCGACGAAGAAGACCGATAAGGGCGAAGCCCCGGTCTACAAGCTGTCGGTCAACGACATGGTCATCAAGGCGATGGCGATGGCCTTGAAGGCGGTGCCGGACGCCAATGCGTCGTGGACCGAGACCGCCATGGTCAAGCACCGGCATGCCGATGTCGGTGTCGCCGTCTCGATCCCCGGCGGCCTGATCACGCCGATCATCCGGCATGCCGATGAAAAGACGCTGTCGACCATCTCCAACGAGATGAAGGATCTTGCCAGCCGCGCCAGGAGCCGCAAGCTGAAGCCCGAGGAATATCAGGGCGGCACGACGGCGGTGTCGAACCTCGGCATGTTCGGCATCAAGGATTTTGCCGCCGTCATCAACCCGCCGCATGCGACGATCCTGGCGGTCGGCGCCGGCGAGGAGCGGGCGGTGGTCAAGAATGGCGAGATCAGAATTGCCACCGTGATGTCGGTGACGCTCTCGACCGATCACCGTGCCGTCGACGGCGCGCTCGGCGCCGAACTGCTCGGCGCCTTCAAGCGCATGATCGAAAACCCGATGAGCATGCTGGTCTAAAAAGGAGAAAGGCGGTGCGGATAGTCTTCACCAGCCTTTTTGCCTTCATCATCTCCGGCTTCGCCGGCGGATTGGTGGCGCAGTGGCTGGCTGTCGCCACCGACGATCAGGGAGCATACATCGTCGCCTTCACAGTCTCGATGCTGGTGACGTTCATTGTTACCTTTGTCTTCTTCATCGCCCAGTTGATGAATGACCCCGTCGCGGCAGTGGCCAAAACCGGCAAATGGACGCTGATCGTGTTTGCGGTGCTGCTTGTCCTGCTGGTCGCGTTGACGCTCTACAGCGACAGCAGCGCGGCGGTCGTCAGGGAAGACATGCCGTTCCTCGCAGGGCTTGGCTTGCCTGGGCTGGTGACCATCATCGTGCAGTGGTTGTTCGTGCGCTGGCGGGTCAGGCGCGTGCAGCCGGGTTTTGGTAGAAACGGGACAAGCGCGTGAAGACAATTCTCTGCTACGGCGACTCGCTGACCTGGGGCTACGACGCCGCCAGCCTTGGGCGCCACGCGCTCCAAGACCGCTGGCCGAGCGCACTCAAGGCGGAGCTTGGCAACGATATCGAGGTTATTGCCGAGGGTCTCAACGGCCGCACCACCGCCTTCGACGACCATCTGGCCGGCGCTGACCGCAACGGCGCCCGCGTGCTGCCGACGATCCTCACCAG
The DNA here is from genome assembly GCA_019509685.1 of Mesorhizobium sp. The sequence goes on from JAEKLU010000303.1 coordinate 2,926, forward strand.
CCACGCACCACTCGACCTGATCATCCTGCTGCTCGGCTCCAACGACATGAAGCCGTGGATCCATGGCAATCCGGTCGCCGCCAAGCAAGGCATGCAGCGCCTGATCGATATCGTGCGCGGTCACGACTACCCGTTCGACTGGGAAGCTCCGCAAATCCTGCTGGTCGCACCGCCGGTCGTGTCACGCACCGACAATTCGGAATTCAAGGCAATGTTCGCCGGGGGCGATGACGCCTCAAAGCGGTTGGCGGCGCAATATTCGGCGCTCGCCGACGAGGCTGGCTGCGGCTTCTTCGATGCCGGCACAGTGGCCGCAACCACCCCGCTCGATGGCGTCCATCTCGATGCTGAAAACACGCGAAACATCGGGCAGGCGCTGGCGCCGCTCGTGCGCGTGATGCTGGAACTCTAGGAGATGGCGAGCGAGCCCGCCGACATAAAACAATCTGCCGGTGGCTGGCTGAAGGCCTGCGGAATATTCGCGCTGCTTACGGCAGGTGTCGCCGTGGCGCTCATGGTGCTTGGCGGATCGGTTGGGGCAGCGTTGTATCTGGGTTTGTGGCCGCTAATCCCCGCGCCTGTGGTTTTCTTGCTCTATGTCTTTATGAACGGAAGATATCCTGAGCACCTACCTATGTCTGGCGCAGTTTTGGGATTTGTATCGGCGGGCATTTGGACTCTGGCTGCAATGGCGATCGGCGCCGCTTATGGGCTGTCGGCAATGGTAGGTGAAGAAAAGTGGCCCTTGCTTATGGGTGCTTGGCGCAGTGTTGCTGCCAGGCGTTTCCTGGCCGTCCGCCCTGTGGGGTGCCTGGATGGGTCATCTCTCGTTGCGTTTTTTGAAGGTTTGAAAAATGTCTGATCAAAATTACGACGTCATCATCATCGGCTCAGGTCCCGGCGGCTATGTCACGGCGGTGCGTTCCGCCCAGCTCGGCTTCAAGACGGCGATCGTCGAACGCGAGCATCTCGGCGGCATCTGCCTCAACTGGGGCTGTATCCCGACCAAGGCGCTGCTGCGCTCGGCCGAGATCATGCACTATTCCGATCACCTCAAGGATTACGGGCTGAAGCTCGAAGGCGGCAAGGTCAGTCCCGATACGGCCGCCGTGGTCGACCGCTCGCGAAAAGTGTCGCTTCGGCTCAACACCGGCGTCGGCTTCCTGATGAAGAAGAACAAGGTCGACGTCATCTGGGGCGAGGCCAAGCTTTCCAAGCCCGGTGAAGTCGTCGTTTCCAAAACCGCGAAGAAGCCGATGGAGCCACAGCCGCCGGTGCCGAAGGGCGTCAAGGGCGAGGGCACGTATACGGCCAAGCACATCATTCTGGCGACCGGAGCCAGGCCGCGCGC
>JAEKLU010000260.1 GCA_019509685.1 Mesorhizobium sp.
CTTGCTCATGCGCAGGTCGCTTCGCCAGTGGAAGCGCGACCAGACGATGTCGATCACCGCGATCAGCCCCATGACGAAGACGATCGCCACCAATATGTCGACAAAGATGCCGCGGATGACCATGCCGAAAGCCATCGGATTGGTGATCATGCCGGCGAGCAGCTTGCGATGGTCCTGGGACAGCGTGAACGTCAAGACCGCGATCGCAAAGCCGAGCTTGGCCAGCGACTTCAGGAACTCGACCCAGCCCTGCACGCCGAACAGCCGGCTCCAGCCCTTGGCGATCGAGATACGCGACAGCTGTGGCCTGATGCGTTCGCCGACGATCTGCGGCATGTTCTGGAACACCGAGGCTCCGATGCCAGCGACCACCAGAAGCACCATCAGGCTGAGGACGGCGCTGCCGATTTCGGTCATCACCTGTTTGTAGAGCGAGATGACATCGGTCTCGGTGTCCATCGGCCAGGCCTCGGGCTTTTCCAAAAACGACGACAGGAACATGCCGAGATCGACGATGGTGTCCTTGGCGTAGAAGACGGTGAAGACCAGGATGGCGAGGAAGGATGCAAAGAGTGCGGTCTCACGCGAAAGGGGCAGCTTGCCCTGTTCGATCGTGTCGCGGATTTTCTTTTCTGTGGGTTCCTCGGTTTTGGAATCCTTGTCGACCGCATCAGCCATGGTGCCCTGACCGTGTTTCTATCGTCAGGCGGCTTCGGCGGCGGGGCTCTGCGTCGAAGGCAGATCGAACGCCCCTTCGCGCGACAGCCGGATGGTCGCGACCGATATCGTCTTGCGGGCTGCCATGATGTCGGCCAGCGCGATGCCTTCCGATCCTTGTCCCAGTTCGGATTCGATCATGCGGCGCGAACGCGCGCCGATCGCCGACAGCACAGCTTCGGCAAGTTCCGGCGGCGCGCCGCGCAATGACAGCGTGACCAGCTCGGTCGACAGCCCGTCGAACAGGAGCACCCTGGCTTTCTGCGGAAGCAGCGGCAGGTCGTCGAAAGCGAACAGCCGGGACTTGACGCCGGCGAGGTCGGGGGTGCCGACGTCCTCCAGATCCTGCATGAGCTCGTCGAGCTCGGGCTTGGCCATCTCGTTGAGCATGCTGGCGACACGTTCCTGGCCGGCCGAAGTGTCCTTGGTCGCCTTTTGCGACAAGACGCTGGCGCGCAACTGGTTCTCGACGATCCTGGCCGCGGCATCCGGGATGTTGGCCATCGTCACCATGCGCTTGATGATCTGGCCACGCATCGGCTTTTCCATGGTGAGCAGGACATTCGCGGCCGTCTGCGGCGCAAGTTTCGACAGCACCATGGCCGAGGTCTGCGGATGCTCGCCGGCAAGGAAGGCGCCGAGCCGGGCCGGCTCGAGCTTTTCGAGGTCCGGCCAGATCGGCGGCGGTCCTTCCTGGACCGGCTCGAACTTCCTGTCGCCCATGATGGCGCTCATTTCCTCGGGCGAGAGCGACTCGTTGAGGATCGTATCCATCCGATCGGCCGAGTCGAGCAGGCCGGCCCCCTCGGTGAACTCGGCCTCGAACTCGGCGACGATGCGCTCCAGGTCGGCCTGCGGGATCGTGCGCAGCAGACGAGCGCCCTCGATCAGCGCCTTCAGCTCATCCTGCTTGAAGAATTTGAGCAGGCGGCTCGCGGCGGGCTTGCCCATCGCCACCAGTATGGCCGCCGCCTTTTGCGGACGTGTCAGCGCCAATGCCGTCGTCATGCCTGTTGCCCTTGCTGCCGATTGGTCCGCCCGTTCACCACTTTCAGGCGCTCTTTGCGGCCGCGATGATTTCGGTCAGCCTGATGCCGAAGCGCGTCGGGTCGCTCTCCAGCACGGTGATCTCGCCGCGTGCGATCCTGCGGCCGTTGACCACGACATCGACCGGCTCGCCGATACGGCGATTGAGCGCGACCGTCGAACCCTTCTGCAGCGCCATCAAGTCCGAGACCGGCATCTCCGTGCTGCCAAGGATGATCTGCACGTCGACCGGAATGGTCATGATAATAGAGGAATTGGCGCCGAGGGCGGCCTCCGGGCGGCTCTCCTCCTCCCGCAGCACGCCGCGCAACTCCTCGATGGCGCGATCGAGCTGTTCTTCGGGCTGGTCGGGTTCGGCTTCCACCTTGGTCTTTGCCATTTGTCGTCTCCATAAATTCCGGACCTGGCGTCAGCCCGGTATCAGTCCGTCGATGAAATCCTGCCCGGCATCATGAGGGTGGCTGACGCGTACAGTGTAATTCTGCCCGAGCTTGCCGAACTCGCATACGAACAACGTCTTGTCGCGCGCGCTGAGCCTGGCGTTGATCTGGGCGTTTTCCTCGAATTCGATGATCTGGCCGGGTTGGAAACCCGCAAGCTCGCCCAGTGTCAGCCGGGCAAGCGGCATAGTGGCTTCGAGGCGCACGGTCGAGCGCATCACCTCTTCGGAAAAACGTGCGCGCCAGTCGAACTGCGTGGTCCGGTCATCCTCGCCCTTATCGGCGACGGCTCCACGCGTGGACAGGAGCACGCGCTGCGGGATCATCACCGTGATCGTGCCGCTGTCGGACGGTGTCGACACGCCGTAGACAATCCGCACCGCTGCGCCGTCGCGCAGCACGCGTCGTCGCGCATCGTTGCCCGAGATGGCCTTCGACACCGGCAGGCGCAGCTCGAGCGAGCGCTTGCCCGATCCGTTGAGCGCCGTTGCGACCTCCTGGAACACGGTGGTCGCGACATCGGCCTCGATCTGCGACAGGTCGCGCTCGATCGGCGAGACCGGCTGGTCGGGATCGCCGCCGAACAGCGCACACACCATGACGGCGACGGCCTGCGCGTCCATGACCAGGGTCATGGCGTCGGCCGAGGCCGGCGACGGCACGATGCCCAGCGCAAAAGCCTCGCCGGCCTGCGAACGCGCGTCGGGAACGCGGCCGACCTCCACCGTTTGCAGGTCGACCGTCACCGGCGCGCCGAGCTCGCCGGCAAGCGCCTTCTGCAGCAGCGGCAAAGCGCGCTCGGCCATGCCACGCCCGACGCCGATCACCTGTGCGGTCTCGCCGCTGTCGCCGACGAGGCGTTCGATGATCAAGGCCCGGGTCTGCGACGGATTACCCGGACTGGTCATGACGGCAAGCGGTCCAGTCTGTCTTTGCGCATGTCTTTGTCTTCACGCATGCTCACGCCGCCTTCTTCTCGGCGCTGCCGGTGTTCATCGTGCTCTGCTCGACGGCATCGATCGTCGGGCGCTCATAGGATGAGATTGTCTTGCGGCCGAACTCGATCGCCACCTGCGGCAATGCGCCGTTCATGTAAGCAAGCAGCGTCTGCTTGACGATGATGTAGAGCCGGTTCTTCTTTTCGCGAACCGTCTTGATCTTGGTGGCGACCGGACCGACCACGGCATAGGACAGGAAAATGCCAAGGAAGGTTCCCACAAGCGCCGCGCCGATCAGGCCGCCGAGGATTTCGGGCGACTGGTCGAGCGCGCCCATCGCCTTCACCACGCCGAGCACGGCGGCAACGATGCCGAGCGCCGGCAGGCCGTCGCCGACCGCGACCATGGCGTGATAGGCCTTCATCTTGTCGGTGCGGATGGTCTGGATCTCTTCATCCATCAGCGCTTCGATCTCGTGCGAGCGGGCGTTGCCGATGATGATGATGCGACAGTAGTCGCAGATGAAGTTCATCAGGTCGTGGTTCTTGAGCACGGTCGGAAAGGCCTGGAAGATGGCGGACTCTTCCGGATTGTCGATATGCGCCTCGACCTCGCTGCGCGACTTCGAGCGCAGCTCGCGCATCAAGCTGTGCAGCACGCCGAGCGTTTCGAGATAATCGCGTTCCTTCGGCACCGCCTGCTTGAAGGCTTCAAGGATGCCCTTGCCGGTGTCCTTGACCGTCTTCATCGGGTTGGCGACGAGGAAGGTGCCGAGTGCCGCGCCGCAGATGACCACGGCTTCCCATGGCTGCAACAGCACATGCAGATGGCCGCCCATGGCCATGAAGCCGCCGAGAACGCAGCCGAGCGTCACCACTAGTCCAATCAGAATACCCACGGCAGGTCCTTCCGCATGTCACATCGTGGATCAGGGATAGTCCTCGTGCCTTGTGTGAGGCTTGAATCGAAACCGGCGGACGCGATTCAGTTTCGCGCAAGGAAGTAAGCTTATTGTGCCGGGATAGCTTCGGCCGGAGGCGTATCCTTGCTCAGTACCTATCTCAGCTACCAGTTGATCACCAAAGATATCAACAAATCGATCGACCAGGTCGAGCAACAGCCGACGGTCGATCGTGATACCCAATACTATCTGGCCAACATCGGTAAGGTGAAAACGATTGACGATTTCGTCAACAACGACCGCTTGTTCAAATATGCCATGAAGGCCTATGGGCTGGAGGACATGGACTATGCCAAGGCCTTTATGGTCAAGGCACTCAAGGAAGGCGTAACCGACCCCGACAGTTTCGCCAACAAGTTGACCGACAAGCGTTACGCCGCCTTCGTCAGCGCCTTTAATTTCGCCGCCAACGGTGCCGATGCGACCGTCTACAACAAGGCACAGCAGCCGGTGACCAGCAACTATGCGCTGCAAGTCAAGATCGGCGCCTCCCAAGCAGGCCTTTCCTATTACCAGAGCGAAACCGCCTACTACGTCACCAACATTTCCAGCGTGAAATCGGTGGACGATCTGATGGGCAACTCTCGCCTGCTGACTTATGCAATGGCGGCATTCGGGCTTGACGCCACAACCGAGCCGGCTGCTACCGTCAGGGCGATGCTCGAAGGGGGCGTCAGCGACCCCAACAGTCCCGCCAACAAACTGACCGACAAGAGCTACGCCAACTTCGTGTCGGCATTCGACTTCGCCCAGTATGGCGATCAGACAACCACCCGCACAGATGTCCAGCAGGCCGTTCCACAAGGATACGTAACCGGAGCCGGACTGAAGCTGGTCAAGCCGAGCGCGCAGTACATCAAGGGCGAAGCCGATTATTACGCCGCAAATATCTCCAATGTGAAGTCGATCGACGACCTCATGGCGAACAAGCGCCTGCTCACCTTCGCCATGGCTTCCTATGGATTGGATGCGTCAACGGAAAAACCGCAGCAGATCCGCACCATGCTCGAAGGCGGCGTCAGCGACGCCAACAGCCCGGCGAACCAGCTGACTGACAAACGCTACGCCAATTTCGTCGCCGCCTTCAACTTTGCCCAATATGGCGACCAGACAACGTCGCGCGACGTGGTGCAGAAAGACACGCCGAAGATCTATACGACGGAGTCGGCGCTTGGTCTCATCCCGCCGAGTGCGGACTACATCAAGTCGGAGACCGCGTACTATCTTGCCAACGTCACGAACGTGAAATCCATCGACGACCTGATGGCCAACAGCCGGTTGTACAATTACGCGCTCTCGGCCTATGGGCTCGACCCGTCCAAGGAGAGCAAGGACCTCATCCGCAGCGTGCTGACCGGCGGCATCCGCGACCCCAACAGCGTCGCCAACAAAATGACCAACAAGGCCTATGCCGGGCTCGCGGTCGCCTTCAACTTCGAACAGTATGGCGAGGCGGCAACCACCATCAATCCGGCCCAGCAGCCTACCGTCGACATGTATATGCGCCAGACGCTCGAGGAAGACGCCGGTAAGACCAATGAAGGTGTGCGGCTAGCCCTCTATTTCCAGCGCAAGGCGCCCACCATCACCAGTTGGTACGACGTGCTGGCCGACACCGCTTTAGCCAGCGTCGTCCGCACCTCGCTCGGCCTGCCCGATTCTTTCGCCACCGCCGATATCGACAAGCAGGCGCAGCTGTTCGGGCAGAAGCTCGACATCACTGATTTCACCGACCCCGCCAAGCTCAGCAAGTTCCTGACCCGTTTCACCAGCATGTATGAGATCAACCACCCGACCTCGACCGCCGTGTCGTCGGTCAGCGTGCTGTTCTCGCAGCCGACCAGTGTCGGCATCTCCACCGACCTGATGATGGCCATGCAGCAGCTGAAGTTCTGAGAAGATCATGCAAGATAGCCTTTACGTCGCCCTCTCCTCGCAGATCGCGCTCGAGCGTCGCCTCGACACCATTGCCGACAATGTCGCCAATGCCTCGACCATCGGCTTTCGCGCCACCGGCGTGAAGTTCGAGGACGTTGTCTCCGGCACCGGGCAGAAGTCCGTTTCCTTCGCCTCCTCCGGCAAGACCTATCTTTCCACCGCGCACGGCGCGATGACGCAGACCGGCAATCCTTTCGACTTCGCCATCCAGGGCGATGCCTGGTTCGCCATCGAGACGCCCGCCGGGACGGTGATGACGCGCGACGGCCGTTTCTCCATGACCGAGAATGGCGAGTTGATGTCGATCGAGGGTTATCCGGTGCTCGACAGCGGCGGTGCGCCGATCCAGCTCGATCCGCGCGGTGGCCCGCCCAAGGCTGGCGCCGACGGCTCGCTCAGGCAGAACGGTCAGTTGGCCGGCGCAATCGGCCTCTATAATTTCGACCCCGGCGAGAATTTTGTTCGCTACGGCAATTCGGGCGTCGTCCCGCCACGAACGCCCGAACCCGTCACCGACCGCTCCGACGTCGGTATCGCGCAGGGATTTCTCGAAGAGTCCAACGTCAACCCGGTGCTTGAGATGACCAAGCTGATCCAGGTGCAGCGGGCCTTCGAAAATACCGCGGCGCTGATGAAGAAGGCCGATTCCTCCACCGACGACGCGATCAAGACGCTCGGCTCGAAGTAACGGCATGGCGACCGGCTCGTCCCTGCTGCGCGCTTCCGAGGCTCCGGCGGACACCGGGCGGGCGGACCGGCTGGCCGCGCTCGAGCGCGTCTGCCAGCGTTTCGGCGATCCGGAAATGCTGCTGTCGCGTGGCGGCCGGATCGTCGAGATTTCGTCGACGCATTACAAGGTCCGCGGCCTGTCCGGGATTGCCAGGCTGGGCGACATCGTCGAGCAGCGCGGCAATGCCGGCACCCGTCGCGGCGAGATCGTCAAGATCGGCAGCGATGAAGTGGTGGTCGCGCCCTTCGAACGCAGCGCCGATTCCGGCATTGGCGACGCCGTCTTTCGCCGGGGTCCGCTTGCGGTGACGCCGCATGTCTCCTGGCGCGGACGCGCCATCGATGCCTTGACCCGCGCCATCGACGGTGGCCCGCCTTTGATCAGGCCCAATGCCGCCGACAGTACCGCCGCGGTCACGCCCGGCGCCATGTCGCGCCAGCGCGTCGACACCGGCTTCATGACCGGTGTGCGTGTCATCGACATTTTCACCCCGCTCTGCCTGGGCCAGCGGCTCGGCATTTTCGCCGGCTCAGGCGTCGGCAAGTCGACGCTGCTTGCCATGCTCGCCGGCGCCGAGGCCTTTGACACGGTGGTCGTCGCGTTGATCGGTGAGCGCGGCCGCGAGGTGCGTGAGTTCCTCGAGGATACGATCGGCGTCGAGAGCATGGCCAAGACCGTCGCCGTCGTCGCCACCAGCGACGAAAGCGCCATGATGCGCCGGCGCGCGCCCGACACCGCCATGCGCGTTGCCGAACATTTCCGCGACCAGGGCCATCGCGTGCTGCTGGTGCTGGATTCCATCACGCGCTTCGCGCATGCCTTGCGTGAGGTGGCGACGGGAACCGGCGAGCCGCCGGTGGCGCGCGGCTATCCGGCCTCGGTCTTTACCGACCTGCCGAAGCTGCTTGAACGAGCCGGGCCGGGCGCGGAAGGCCCAGGTGTCGAGGGCATGGGTTCGATCACGGCAATCATTTCCGTGCTGGTCGACGGCGACGATCACAACGATCCAGTCGCCGACTCGGTGCGCGGCATCCTCGACGGCCATGTCGTGCTCGATCGCGCGCTGGCCGAGCAGGGCCGCTATCCGCCGGTCAATCCGCTGTCGTCGATTTCGCGTCTGGCCGACAAGGCCTGGAGCGCGGAGCAGCGCATGCTGGTGACGAAGCTGAAGTCGATGATCGCGCGCTTCGAGGATACGCGCGACATCCGCCTGCTCGGTGCTTACCAAAGCGGCGCCGATGCCGAACTGGACATCGCGGTGCGCCAGGTCCCGCTGATCTACGAAGCGCTGACGCAGTCGCCGAGGGACCGTGCCTCCGCCGATCCTTTCGCCGATCTTGCCCGCCATCTCAAGGGGAAGCCGAATGGCGATCAAGGAAACTGAGCTGCAATATACCGAGCGTATGTTGCGCGACATGCTCGCCGAGGCCGAGGCTATGGAACGAGCCAAGGCAGATGAGGCAAGGACTGCAAAGCAGAAAGCAGCGCGCGCCAAAGCGGAAAAGGCAACAGTGGTGTTGGCCAAGGCCGACAGACCGCATTTGCCGAGGGCGCCGGTTGCCCAGCCCTCCGATGTGGCACAGGCCAGCCGGGACTCCTTGATCGACGGACTTTTTCCAATCGCGGAGTGGCCGCAGCCACCCAAGCCGCAATTCCCGCGCCTGATCGACAAGAAAGCCGACCGGCGCAGTGATTTCGTCATCGCCGCGCTCGGCGTCACGCTTGGCCTGATCTGCGCGCTGTTTCCCTGGTACATCTTCTTCAACCAGGAGCAGTTCGGCGTGCAGACCATCAAGTTCGGCGGCAGCGGCAGCAATGCCGGCCGCGTCGCGGGCGGTACGCAATTGGTCAATATCAGCTCAGCCGATGCGCCCAAGACCGTTCCCGATCTCGACCTGTTCGCCACCGGAACCTTGCCGGACGAACCGGAAGATCCCGACAAGGCGCCGGGCCTCGACCAGCAGCCTTTCCCAGCCGCCGCTTCGGACTTCAAGATGGTGCACGTCGCCAATGGCCGCGCCATGATCGAGGACGATACCGGCCTGTGGATCGTCCAGCGCGGCTCGGTGCTGCCCGATTCCAGCCGCGTTGCCTCGATCGAGCAGCGTGGCGGCAAGTGGGTGATGGTCACCAGCGCCGATAAGGTAATTCAGCTTTCCAAATAACACATGTGGGCGATCTAGCCCCTGCCCGCGCAAGGTCCGCGCAAGACTGGCCGCCTAGTCTTGTGTGTACACGCTCGGGAGAATCCCATGGAACCCGTAAACCTTTTTGATCTCGCCACGCGGCAGTCACAGTGGCTGGCCGTGCGCCAGTCGGCGATCGCCTCCAACATCGCCAATGCCAATACGCCGGGCTACACGGCCAACGATGTCGAGCCTTTCGAGAAGGTTCTCGACCGCACCGCTGTGAAGCTGGCCGCGACCGCGCCCGGCCACCTTGGCGCTGAAGCGGCCAATGCCGGCTTCAACGTCAAGCCGGAGGATCCCACCGGCGCGATCATGCCGTCGAAGAACACCGTGGTTCTCGAGGACCAGCTGATGAAGGCCGGCGAGGTCCGCCGCTCCTTCGAGCTCAACACGGCGATCGTCAAGGCCTTCCATTCGATGATGTCAATGGTGGTGAAGAGCTGACCATGGACGCGCTCACAGCAGCCCTCAAAGTCGCGGCATCCGGCCTTGGCGCTCAATCGGAGCGCATGCGTGTGGTCTCGGAAAACCTCGCCAACGCGCAGTCGACCGGCAACACGCCGGGCGCCGATCCCTACCGCCGCAAGACGATCACCTTCCAGTCCGAGGTCGATCGCGCCAGCGGCGGCTCGCTGGTCGAGGTCAGCTCGATCGCCCACGATCCGTCGGACTTCCCGATCGAGTTCCAGCCCGGCAGCCAGGCCGCCGACGACAAGGGCTACGTGAAGATGCCGAACGTCAACACGCTGGTCGAAATGTCCGACATGAGCGAGGCGAACCGCTCCTATGAAGCCAACCTGCAGGTGATCAAGCAGGCTCGCGATCTGATTTCCATGACCATCGACCTGATGAGGAACCAGTAATGATCGGCGGTATCGGGGCAATACAATTCAAGACAGCGGTTGATGGCGCCGAGCAGGCGTCACCCAATCTGCTGCAGGGCGGGCTCGGCACGCAGGCCAGCGAAAGCGTCGGCTCAAGCTTCGCCGAGGTTCTCAGCCAGGCGGCGACCAAGACCGTCAACACGCTGCAAGGGGCCGAGCAGATGTCGATCCAGGCGCTGAAAGGCGACGCCGACACCCGCCAGGTCGTCGATGCGGTGCTGAGCGCCCAGCAGGCGCTGCAGACCACCATCGCCATCCGCGACAAGGTTGTCTCGGCCTATCTCGAAATCAGCCGCATGAGTATCTAGCGTCATGAAAGCACTCGCCATCGCCGCCACCGGCATGAATGCCCAGCAGACCAACCTGGAAGTCATCGCCAACAACATCGCCAACATCAACACCACCGGTTACAAGCGCGCACGGGCCGAATTTTCCGACCTGCTTTACCAGGTCGACCGCACACAAGGCGTGCCCAACCGCGCCAACAGCTCGATTGTGCCGGAAGGCGTCTCGATCGGCCTCGGCGTCAAGACGACGGCGGTGCGCAACGTCCACACGCAAGGCGAGCTCGCCAGCACCGGCAACAGCTTCGACATGGCGCTGACCGGCAGGGGCTGGTTCCAGATCGAAGGCGCCGACGGCGGCACGCTCTATACCCGCGCCGGCGCTTTCAACACCAATGCCACCGGACAGCTGGTCACTGTGGACGGCGCCAATGTCATTCCGGCCATCACCGTGCCCACTGACGCCGTCGAGGTCATCGTCAACAAGACCGGCCAGGTCTTTGCCCGCATCGACGGTCAGACCGACCTGCAGCAGCTTGGCCAACTCCAGATCGCCAACTTCGCCAACGAGGCGGGCCTGGCGCCGCTCGGCGACAATCTGTTCCAGGAAACGCCGGCTTCCGGCCCGGCCAATGTCGGCGTGCCCGGCGACCCCGGTTTTGCCTCCATCCAGCAGGGCTATCTGGAATCCTCCAATGTCGATCCGGTCAAGGAGATCACCGAGCTGATCTCGGCGCAGCGCGCCTATGAAATGAACTCCAAGGTCATCCAGGCCGCCGACGACATGGCCTCGGTGGTCTCCAAGAACATGAGCTAACGGACGATGGCTATGGCGATCTCCTGCTCCGCATTCCGCTGCGCCGCGCTGGCCATCGCGCTGGTGGCCGGCGGCATGCCGGCATTGGCGCAGGAGACGGGCCAATCGGCAACCGAGATCGCCGCCAGCCAGGCTGTCGGCGAGGCCGTGCTGATCCCCAACCGGGTTATCTATCCCGGTGAGACCATCGAGAGCGCCTCGCTCAAGCAGGTGACGCTCATTCCCGGCAAGCACAAGCCGGACGGCATGGCGACCAGCCTTGAGGAGCTCGAGGGCAAGGTCGCCAAGCGCACGCTGGTACCAGGCCGCTATATTCCGGTCGCCGCCATCCGCGACGCCTGGCTGGTCGAACAGGGTGCCTCCGTGCAGGTCTATTTCACCGTCGGCGCGCTGACCATTTCGGCCGCCTGTATCACGCTGCAGCCGGGCGCCGCCGGCGACCTCATCAAGGTCCGCAACACCGACAGCGGCAAGATCATTTCCGGCACGGTGATGGCCGACGGCACTATCCAGGTCGGCGCATCGTGATGCGTGCCTTTGCCCTGTTGCTTGCGGTCGCCATCGGTGTCCAACCGGCATTGGCCGATGGCTTGACGCCCAAGGCCAAGCGCGACCTCGCCGCCAAGAATGGCGGCGTCTATGACGATCCGCAATACGATCCCGCCACCACCACGCGCATGTTCCGCGTGTCGACGGGGCCAAGCACGTTGCCGCCCGGCCAGGTCGCCGCGCGCATCAAGGACATCGCCCAACTGCAGGCCTCGCGCGACAACCAGCTTGTTGGCTACGGCCTGGTCATCGGCCTTGCCGGAACCGGCGACAGCCTGCGCAATTCGCCGTTCACCGAACAGTCGATCCGCGCCATGCTGGAAAATCTCGGCATCGCCACCGAAGGCGGCAGCGCGCGCGCCAAGAATGTCGCCGCCGTCATCGTCACCGCCAACATGCCGCCTTTCGTCCAGTCGGGCAGCCGCATCGACATCGACGTCTCCTCGATGGGTGACGCCACCTCGCTTGCCGGCGGCACGCTGGTGATGACGCCGCTGAAAGCAGCCGACGGTGAAATCTATGCCGTCGGCCAAGGCTCGGTGATCGTCGGCGGTTTCGTCGCGCAGGGCCAGGCCGAGCAGTTGACGCAAGGTGTGCCGACCGCCGGCCGTGTGCCGAACGGCGCCATCGTCGAGCGCTCCGTGCCGGCCGAGTTCGACGACCAGAACGTGCTGACGCTGCAGCTGCGCAATCCCGATTTCTCGACCGCCATCCGCATCGCCGACGCCATCAACGACTACACCTCGCAACGCTTCGGCGCGCGCGTCGCTGCCGAGCGCGACGCCCGCACCGTTCAGATCAGGCGGCCGAAGAATATCTCCGCCGCGCGCTTCTACGCCGAGATCGAGAATCTCGTCGTCGAGTCGGATGCCCCTGCCCGCGTCGTCATCGACGAGCGCACCGGCACCATTGTCATCGGCAGCAATGTCAGGATCTCGCGCGTGGCCATCAGCCATGGCACGCTCACCGTACGCATCACAGAGGCGCCACGGGTCGTCCAGCCGGAGCCCTTCTCCAAGGGTGAGACCGCGGTCGAGCCATCCACCGCCATCGAAGCGAGCCGGCCCAACGCGCGCGTCGCCGTGCTCGACGGCCCCGACCTCGAAACCCTTGTCTCCGGCCTCAACCGCCTCGGCGTGAAGCCTGACGGCATCATCGCCATCCTGCAAGGCATCAAATCGGCCGGCGCCCTGCAGGCCGACCTGGTCCTCCAATAGGCACGCCGATGATTGAGCTCTTCTCATCAAGACCGCATCGTTACCTCGGCCTCTGCGCCGCCGGGGCGATCGTTGCTCTGCTCAGCGGCACCGCCGGCCACGCGGACGAGGTCCGCCAGGTGCTGCCCGGCGGCCAGGCGCCGCTTCAGCCGGCGCAGCTGACGCGCGAAAGCCAACCGGCCCAGCCGGTCGCGCTCGCAGGCGGGAAGGCGCCGGACGAGAGCGAGATCCAACGCTTCTGCTCCAACATCGCCGATGCAGCGCGCGACCGCCGCTATGCGCTGCAGGCGGAGGAATTGAAACAACTGCAGGCCGGCATAGACGAGCGCATGAAAGCGCTGGATGCCAAAAAGGCCGAATACGAGGAATGGCTGAAGCGCCGCGAAGTGTTCCTGGCGCGCGCGGAGGACGGCGTCGTCAAGATCTATGCCGGCATGAAGCCCGACGCGGCGGCCGAACGGCTGGCGATGGTCAATGCCGAACTCGCCGCGGCCATCCTGATGAAGCTCGATTCGCGCAAGGCAAGCGTCATCCTCAATGAAATGGACCAGAAGGCGGCGGCGACGCTCACCGGCATCATGGCGAGCGCCGCGCGAAGGGTTGACCCGTCATGAAGTTGAAATTGCTAACCCTTATCGCGCTTGCGGCCCTGACCGGCTGCGGCACCGACTTCAAGGAGATCGGCAGGGAACCGTCCCTGTCGCCGGTCGGATCCGGGCTCGGCAATGGCGGGTCCGGCCCATACAGCTATCCCGAGCCGCCGGCGGCGCGTCCGAAGAAGTTCTCGCTGTGGGACGATCGCCAGAGCCGGCTGTTCACCGACCCGCGGGCGCTGCGCGCCGGCGACATCCTGACCGTCAACATCAAGCTCAACGACAAGGCCAATTTCAAGAACCAGAACGACCGCAGCCGCACCGCCGCGCGCAAGCTCGGTTACGACATTTCGCTCGGCTGGGAACAGGCAACCACCAGCGGCAAGGGCAACGCCGGTCTGAGTTCCAACACCGAGACCAATGCCGACGGCGAGATCAAGCGCTCGGAAGACCTCGCGCTCAATGTCGCGGCCGTCGTCACCGACGTGCTGCCCAACGGCAATCTGATGATCAGGGGCTCGCAGGAAGTGCGCGTCAATTACGAGCTCAGGGTGCTGACCATCGCCGGCATGGTGCGTCCTTCCGATATCGGCGCGGAAAACACCATCCCCTACGAGCGCATCGCCGAGGCGCGCATCTCCTATGGCGGCCGCGGCCGCATAAGCGAGGTCCAGCAGCCGGCCTATGGCCAGCAGATCCTCGACCAGGTTCTTCCTTTCTAGGATAGAGAGACGCCGCCGTGGCCAATGTCGAGCAGGCACAACCCAAAAAGGGACCTTCGCTGGTCATCCAGCTCGCCATGCTTTTGGCAGTGACGGGCGCGGCCATCGGCATGGGCTGGGTTTCCGGCGGCTATCTCAAGCAAGGCGACGCGCCGACGCCGGTGCCCGCCGCCCCGGAAAACTCGGGCACCGCCGAAAAGCCCGCCGCGGACGGCAAGACGGTGCCAGGACCGACCGTGGTGCAGATGGCGCCGATCACCACCAATCTCGCTTCGCCGTCGGAGATCTGGCTCAGGCTGGAGGCGTCGCTGCTTTACGACGCCCCGCAGCCGCCGGAAATGACGGAACAGATCCAGCAGGATCTGCTGGCCTTCGTGCGCACGCTCAAGATGCATCAGATCGAAGGCGCCAGCGGCTACCAACATCTCAAGGCCGATCTCGAAGAGCGCGCGGCGTTGCGCAGCGGCGGTCATGTCAAACAGGTTCTCGTCAGGACGATGCTGCTCGAATGAGAAAATTCCTCGTCGCCACCGCGCTCATCGTTGCCACCACCTCCGTCGCCGCGGCCCAGCAGCTCGACCTGGGCGGCATCGGCAAGGCCGACGGCACCACCGTCGGCTATCTCATCCAGATGTTCGGCCTGCTTACCGTGCTGTCGGTGGCGCCGGGCCTTTTGATCATGGTGACGAGCTTCACCCGCTTCGTCATCGCGTTCTCGATCCTGCGCGCCGGCATCGGCCTGCAATCGACGCCCGCCAACCTGATCCTGATCTCGCTGTCGCTGTTCATGACCTTCTATGTCATGGCGCCGACCTTCGACCAGGCCTGGAACACCGGCGTCAAGCCGCTGATGGACAATCAGATCACCCAGGCCGAGGCGTTCGAGAAAATCTCCGACCCGTTCCGCGCCTTCATGCTGCACAATGTGCGCGACAAGGATTTCGATCTCTTCGCCGATCTCGCCCGCGAACGCGGCCAGGTTGTCGCAAAAGAAACCGTCGATCTGCGTATCCTGGTCCCGGCCTTCATGATCTCGGAAATCCGGCGCGGCTTCGAGATCGGCTTTCTCATCGTGTTGCCGTTCCTGGTCATCGATCTTATCGTCGCTACCGTCACCATGGCCATGGGCATGATGATGCTGCCGCCGACAGTGGTGTCGCTGCCGTTCAAAATCCTGTTCTTCGTGCTGATCGACGGCTGGAACCTGCTGGTCGGCAGCCTGGTGCGATCCTTCAACTGACGGCGTCGCAACAAGCGTCGGACGCGGCTCACGCTCCGCTCAATTTTACACAATATATTTTCGATTAACCGTCCGATTTAGCCCTTTGGTAGGGACTTGCCGCCATAGTCGCTCGCAGATGGCGGGTGACCCAACGCAACGGTCATTGGCATGATGCCGCTCCGTCATACCGGACATGCCGGTATGTCAAAAAAATCCGTGTAAAAACAAGGTACGAGTAGCCATGGCCAGTATCATGACCAACGCTTCGGCGTTGACCGCTCTGCAGAGCTTGAACGCCACCCAGAAGAACCTCGACACCACCCAGGCCCGCATCTCGACGGGCTATCGCGTCTCCCAGGCTTCGGACAATGCCGCTTACTGGTCGATCGCCACCACGATGCG
>JAEKLU010000304.1 GCA_019509685.1 Mesorhizobium sp.
CCAGACCTTCGTGTTCCTCGACATGCCGGTGATGCAGCAGCCGGAAGCCTATATCGGCAGTGTCGGTGAGCTGCTCGACGACAAGGGCGCGGTGAAAAGCAGCGAAACAGCCGATTTCCTGGAAAAGTTCATGGGCGCGCTGGAAAACTGGATCAACACTGTTCGTCCCGGCACCTCGGCCTTCGATGCCTTCATGAAGGAACGCGAGAAGATCGCGGCGGACTATGTCAATGGCGACGCCACCTCGCTCAAGGCCATCGTCACCCATTCGGAACCGGCAACCTTCTTTTCGCCGCGCGGCGATCATCTCGAGGGCGCCGAAGCGGTTGCCGGCCGCTATGAGCGCGATGCGGCGAGCTTTCACAAGGGCGGCAGCACCGACCTCGAGGTGCTGCAGTCATCGGCAAGCGGCGACCTGGCTTTCTGGAGCGGCCTTCAGCACGCCAAGGCGCGGATGGGCAAGAACGGCGACGCGACCGACATGACCCTGCGGGTGACGGAGGTGTTCCGGCTGGAGGACGGCGCCTTCAGGCTGGTGCATCGGCACGCCGACCCGGTTCACTAGGCAGCCCGGGTCATTAATCGGGCCGGTTCATTAGCCGGCGCTTGCCAGCTCCGCGACACAATGCCGGGCTTGTTTGCAACGGGCGCCTATTCCCTTTGCCGCGCAAGCGGCATATGTCGGATACATGGCCGTGTCAGGTGAGGCCATGACGAAGATTAAGACCAGAATGGGCATGGAAGCGGAAATCGCGCCGGGCTGGAGCGACGAGCCGGCGATCCTCGACGGCGCGATCGTCATCGGCGCGGGCGCCGCCGGGCTTGCCGTTGCCCATGCGCTGGTCGACGTCGGCATGGAGACGCAGGTGCTGGAACGCGAAGGTCGGCTGGCCGAGCCCTGGCATCGTCGGCACGACAATCTGCACCTCAACACGCATCGCGACCTTTCTGCGCTGCCGGGCGTATCCTATCCGGCCGGCACGCCGGCCTTTCCACACCGCAGCACCGTCATTGGCCATCTCAACGAATTCGCCAAGACGCACCGGCTGCCAATCAGCTTCGGGGTCAGCGTCGAGGAGATCGAATTTCGCGGCGACCACTGGCTGTTGCGGACAAACATCGGGCTGAAAGCGGCGCGCCATGTAGTGATCGCCACCGGACGCGACCAGCATCCCTTCATCCCGGCCTGGAAAGGCATGCAGGATTTTTCGGGATCGATCCTCCATTCGGCCGATTTCGGCCGGGCGAGCGACTATGTCGGCAAAAAGGTGCTGGTGATCGGCGCCGGCAATTCCGGCTTCGACGCGCTCAACCATCTTTCCCGTGTCGAGACCGGCCAGATGTGGCTGTCGGCCCGCAACGGTCCTTCGCTGCTGCCAAAGCGCATCGGCCAGATCGCGGTGCATCGCTTCTCGCCGATCATGGCGAGCCTGCCCACCAGACTGGCGGATGCGGCCATGGCGGCTACGCAGCGGCTGGTGTTCGGCGACCTGACGAAGTATGGCCTGCCCCCTGCCCCGTCAGGCGGCGCCAGCCGGCTCGGCTCCGACTACACCGCGATCGCCGCCGATGACGGCGCGGTGGACGCCATCAAGGCGGGACGCATCATCGTCGTGCCGCAAATACGCGAGTTCAGGCACGACAGCGTCATTCTCGACAGTGGCCAGGCGATCGCGCCCGATGTCGTGATCGCGGCGACCGGCTATCGCACCGGATTGGAGGCGATGCTGGGCAGGCTTGGCGTGCTCGATGGCAAGGGCGTGCCGCTGTTCAACGGCGCGGCCGGTGACCCGAAGCTGCCTGGCCTGTGGTTCACCGGCATGCGGCCGAGCATCCGCGGCTGCTTTGCCAATGCACGGATCCAGGGTGCGGCGATCGCCAAGAAAATCGCAAGGCGGAAGCGCTAGAGCAATTCCAGGAAAAGTGTGATCGGTTTTCCGCCCGGAATTGCGTTAAAACAAAGAGATAGAGCGGTTCGCCGTTTCCGTGAAACGGTGAAACGGTCTAGGCAACGTCGCCAAGATCGGCCTGTCGACTGCTCCCCTGGCGCGCCGAGCGCAATTTTAAGACCGGCTACTGCTGTTTCTGCATGAAGGTCGCGAAGGTGTCGGCGGAAGAGGCGAAGTCCTCGACCACCCCTTGCAGCCACGCCTTTGTCACGCCACCCGTCAGGTCGGCGCGGTAGTCGCCGTAGTACTTGCCGTCCTTGTAGGTCATCGCGGTGATCCAGGCACCGTTGTCGAAATGGAACTGGTTGAGCGCTTCCACCGTCGGCGGCGTTTTCAGCGTCCAGCCGCCGGTTTCCATCAGGATGGATTTGCAGACCTTCTGGTCGTCGCAGCCGCCGAGGCTGGCAAAGAAATTCCTGCCGCCCGAAGCGCTGGAGACGTAATCGCCGCTGCTGTCGTTCTTGATCTGGGCGCGATAGCCGGCGTTCTGTAGCGCATCCCTGATGTCTTCCAGGGTGACCTTCGTCAACACCTCCGGCTTTTCATTCACATTCAGCTTGGCGGAATCTTCGGCCAGCGCCGGCAGACCGGCAAGAACCAACGGAAAAGCAAAAGCAATGACGCGTGCAATGCGTGCCATGTTTCAAACCCCCAATTGACCCAGGGGAAAGTCAACATCAGACGTTTTTGCTTGTCAACGAAACCGAGGCCCGCGCCGTTCAACACTGTGGCATCCGCGCGCCGATGGCCGGATCGAGGACGCTGCCGATTTTGTGTTGCCTTCCGGCCGTGCGCCCCCTATACGCCGCGGTGACCTCGGAGTGTAGCGCAGCCTGGTAGCGCACCTGATTTGGGATCAGGGGGTCGCAGGTTCGAATCCTGCCACTCCGACCATCACCCCTTCATCGCAAAGTGCTGGCCGCCATGCTCGGGATCGGGCTGGAAACGGTAAACCCGCCGGGCGAGAACCCCAATCTCGAGCCCGGCGAGCCTACAACCCGATCTGGAACGCAATCGGGACCGGGGTCAGCCGGCAATTTTGCGTTGCAAAAGAGATGCCATCGACGGGGTCCCGAAATGGGACAGATCAGGGGCGCGCCCGGCTCAAATAATCCCTCGCTTAAAGTTCCATCGCCAGTCTGGAGCAGTCCAGCATTTCAAGGAATCGCTGAGCCGCTCCAAGTATTTGTTTCTGCGCAATTCCGGACGGAAAACCGCTACGCACTTTTCCTGGAATTGCTCTAGAGTTTGGGCAACGAGGGAATCCGGATGCTTGGGCTTGAGCCATTGCTGTCGCTGATCGGCCCTGCCTATTTCGCTTATAGCGGCTTCACGGTTCCGTTCATCGTCGTCTGGGCAATTTTGTGCGCTGCCCTGTGGATCTGGAACAACCGGCCGAGCAAAAAGCAGGATGGCCCCGCGCCCCGGTCGTGGTCCGCCGGGCTGATGTTCTTTGCCGTCGTCGCCGCCTGCTACGTGGCGGTGCATACGGGGGTTTATCTGCTGGTCCGGCATCTGGCCGGGCTATGGGCTTAGGGCGGCCCTAAATCTCGAATTCGCCCTGCCCTTCGTCCATGGCGCCGACCGTCTCGGCGGCCAAAGCGCGGGTGATCGGCGTTTTGCGTTCCAGGCCAGCGCGGTCGAGACGCTCGACGACGCGCATGGCTGTCGCCAGCGAGCGCTCGATGCGGCGCACCAGATATTGCACGACATGCGGCTCGACCTCGACCTGGCGGTCGGCGAAGAGCTTTGTGATGACGCCGGCGAGCAGAAGGTCGTCCGGCTCGTGGATCTCGACCGTCGCCGCCGCCTTCAGCCGCGAGATCAGATCGGGCAGCGCAACGCGCCAGGCCGAAGGAAAACGCCGCGCGGTCAACAGCAGCGTCGAGCCGGCGCCGCGCACGCTGTTGATCAGGTGGAACAGGCCCTGCTCGTCGATCAACCCATTGTCGACATCGTCGATAAGTGCCGGTTTGGTGCCCAGCCCGGCGATGTGATCGCCAATGCGGGCGGGGTCGATGGCGACGGCATGCGCCCGCTCCTGCCATATCCGGGCGAGATGCGTCTTGCCCGAGCCGGGCGGACCTGCCAGCACCACCACCGGCGAAGGCCAGTCCGGCCAGCGCTCGATCAGGGACGCTGCCTGCGCATTGGTCCCGGAGACGACCAGCTCATCGCGCGAATAGCCGGTGCCGTGGCCGAGATCGAGCGGCAATTGGCGCGGCGGATTGACGGGCTGAGCAGCCATTTCAGCCCCGCGTCGAGCGATGGCCGCC
>JAEKLU010000403.1 GCA_019509685.1 Mesorhizobium sp.
ACCGATGTGACCGAAGGCGTGGTTCGCACTGAAGCGCTGAAGCGCGACCTGGTCGACGTCAAGGTTGCCGCCGTGAATGAAATTTGGTCCGGGCTGAAGCTCGTCATCCGAAAGGACCTGAGGTAATGGTCGAACTCACGCTTCCCAAGAACTCGAAGGTGCAGCCGGGCAAGACCTGGCCGAAGCCGGAGGGCGCCACCAACCTCAGGGAATATCGCATCTACCGCTGGTCGCCGGACGATGACGAGAACCCGCGTATCGACACCTATTTCGTCGACATGGACGATTGCGGGCCGATGGTGCTCGACGCGCTGCTCTACATCAAGAACAAGATCGACCCGACGCTGGCCTTGCGCCGGTCCTGCCGCGAAGGCATTTGCGGCTCCTGCGCCATGAACATCGACGGCTCCAACACGCTGGCCTGCACCAAGGGCTGCGATGACATTTCCGGCGCCGTCAAAGTCTATCCGTTGCCGCATATGCAGGTGGTGAAGGATCTGGTGCCCGACCTCACCAATTTCTATGCCCAGCACGCTTCCATCCAGCCCTGGCTGCAGACGGTTTCGCCGACGCCTGCCAAGGAATGGCTGCAGAGCCATGAGGACCGCGAGAAGCTCGACGGGCTCTATGAGTGCATCCTGTGCGCCTGCTGCTCGACCTCGTGCCCGAGCTACTGGTGGAACGGCGACCGCTATCTCGGCCCGGCAACCCTGCTGCAGGCCTATCGCTGGCTGATCGACAGCCGCGACGAAGCCAAGGGCGAGCGGCTCGACAATCTCGAAGACCCGTTCCGGCTCTACCGCTGCCACACGATCATGAACTGCGCTCAGACCTGTCCGAAGGGGTTGAACCCGGCCAAGGCGATCGCCGAGATCAAGAAGATGATGGTGGAGCGGCGAGTTTAGCCACCGGATGGGATCACTGCCCGCCGACTTTTCGCCCGATGCTGTCGCGGCGCTCCGTGCCCGCCTCGATTTGGTGCGGAGCCAGGGCGTAAAAATCCTGTTCGCCATCGAAAGCGGCAGCCGCGCCTGGGGCTTTCCGTCGCCCGACAGCGATTATGACTGCCGCTTCGTCTATGTCAGGCCGGTAGCCGATCATCT
>JAEKLU010000261.1 GCA_019509685.1 Mesorhizobium sp.
CCACCGCCTCGCCCGGCGATGGCAGCGTGGCCAGCGTGCGCGCCGAGCAATAGGCGACATAGCCGACGCCATGCACGTCGACGACGCAGGAGTCCTCGTCGATCTCGTCCAGCGTGCCCTTCAGCTTGCCGATCATGAGTGTCCCCTCACGCCAGCGCCGCCAGCCGGTACGCGACGCTCTGCCGGTGATGCGCGTGGCAGATGGCAATGGCCAATGCGTCGGCGGCGTCGTCGCCGCTGAACACCGCCTTCGGCATCAGCACCTTGAGCATCATATGGATCTGCTTCTTTTCGCCATGACCGACGCCGATCACCGCCTTCTTGACCGCATTGGGAGCATATTCGGCGACCACCAGCCCGGCACGCGCCGGCACCAGCATGGCGATGCCGCGCGCCTGGCCGAGCTTCAGCGTCGCCGTCGCGTCCTTGTTGACGAAAGTCTGCTCGACCGCGGCTTCATGCGGCATCTCCCGGTGCAGCACTTCGGCCAGCCCGTCATGCAATTGGCAAAGCCTGGTCGCCAGCGACGCCTTGTCGTCGGACCGCACTGTGCCGGACGCGATGAAGCGCAACGAATTGCCGAGGCTGTCGATGATGCCCCAGCCGGTGCGCCTCAGGCCCGGATCGATACCGATGATGCGAATCGCTTCCCCCATGCGCCAAGTCTAGCCTCGGTGCACAGCGATGCCAGCGAAATGTGAACAAACCAGAAACGGGCCAAGCAGGAGCAGGCAGCTTCAGAATTTGGCATGATGAGCCATATAGCGTCGTTCTCGAGAACCGGAGCGGAGCGTACTTAAGTACGTGAGCACCGGAAGCGCAGAAAACGGCGCTGGATGGCCATCAGGGCGAATTATCAAGCTGCCTGTCAGCCGCGCGCGAAGGCGGTGTTGAGCAGCGATATCTGATCGGAAACCGGATTGGCGCGGCGGACGGTCGAGTGCGTATCGGGCATGGCGCCGCCATAGATCTCTTCGTCCATGCGGCGAACCAGCGACTGCAGGCGCAGCGAGCGGGTCACGAGATCGAGGAAATCCTTCGGCAGCTCGTTCCAGCCGAGCGCCTCGTCATGCGCCGACGCTGTGTCGAGGCGCACCTTGGATTTTTCCGACGCGACCTGGTCGCGGGTCATCTCGCCGGAATTGGCCGCCCGCTGCAGAAGCAGCCAGGACGCGACCTGCATCAGACGGGTGGTCAGCCGCATCGATTCAGCCGCGTAAAGCGTTGCTGCCGTGCGCGACAATTTCTTGGCTTCGAGCCTGCCCTTGCCGTCGAGATACTCGGCCGCCTGCTCGACCAGCCCCATGCCCTCCTGGTAGAGGGGCTTGAAGGATTGGGAGAAAACCCGGCGTTCCGCCAGTTTGATGGTTTTCGCGATGCCCTTCGAAGGCTCGTTCATCGATATGCCCCTGCACTGCCGCAAGCCGATTCGGCAATACTTACCGATACCGACCGCACCCTAAATGACTGAGGCTTGAAAATGCGCTTCGACGCCCATGAAGGCAAGCGCATGTTTAACAAACGGTTAACGCCGGTAGGCGTCCCCTGTCCCGGTTGGGGACAAAAAAAGAGCCGCGGATAAGGCGGCTCTCAGGAGTTTAACAGGGAGGCGTCAAACAAAGTGGCTCCAACCACTCGGTAAGAATCCAGCAAAACTGGATGCACATAGTAAACGCCTGTAAAGCTTAATGAACCCTTAACGGCACGGATATTTCTTGATCTACAGCTGCCCTCCGTGCCGCATCGGCACGACCGATCCCCAAGACTAATCCGTCAGCTTGCGCACCGCCGGCAAGGAAATGAAGGCGAACAGCAGGATTCCAGCGTGAAACCCGATGGGCTGCCCTCGGTGGTTGCCGCGGACTGGTCCCGGTAAGGCCGCGAAAATGGTCAAATGCCGACACGGCGTCTGGCCCGGCAAATGCCGGGAATTCTGCAATGTGGCCATAGGCTTGGCAGGCATAGGCGCGGAAAACCGGCGGATCCGTCGCTGTAACAAAGCAATGCTCATGCGACATCCCTTCGATACATGCAGGGAGATAATCCACCCTCCTTCGGAAGCAGACGCGCAGGCAGCGTCACCCGACAACGACGCACAAGGAGCGGCAATGGACTGGTACTCGATCGTCAAATTTCTCCACATCGTCTCGGCCACCCTGTGGGTCGGCGGCGGCTTCGTCCTGTTCCTGCTCGGCGTGCTCGCCGAGCGCGCCGGCAACATCGAGGACAAGCTGCAGGCGATACGCGCCAGCGGTCAGCTCGGCGGCAGGTTCTTCGCGCCGCTGTCCATGCTGACCCTGATCTTCGGCCTGATCATGTGCGGCTTCTGGGTCGGCTTTTCCGAACTGTGGATCGTCATCGGCCTCGTCGGCTACGCCACGACCTTCTCGATCGGCATGTTCATCTTCAAGCCGACCGGCGAACGCATGGGCGCCATGATCGCCAAGGACGGTATGACGCCTTCTGTGCTCGGCACAGGCCAGCGCATGATGAACTGGGCGCGCCTCGATTATGCGGTGATGCTGGCGATCATCGCCGACATGGTGCTGAAGCCGACCTCGCACGACATCGGCATCCTCGCCGGCATGGCGATGGTGATCGTGCTCGGTGCCGCGCTCGCCTTCGGCGGCAGCCGCCAGTTGGTGCCAAACGCTGCCTGACCGCAGACATGGGCGACCATGCGCCGCCCGCGCCAAGGCGTGTTGAGATTGAGGTTAGGCCGTGCCGAAAATGACGGGGTCAGAGAACCGGAGCGGAGCGTACTTAAGGACGTGAGCACCGGAAGCGCAGGAACCCGTTATTTGCAGGCCGGCATCACCTGGATATCGACACGCCTACATCAGGCCGGCAATGCCGTCCCACAACAGCTTGACCGCGACCACCGCCACCGTTGCATAGGTAAAGGGATAAAAGACCTCCGGCCGCATGCGGCGCACCAGCCAGGCGCCGGCAACGGTGGAGAGCGGCGCCAGCGGCATCAGCACGGCCGAGGCCGTAAGGTTTGCGGTGTCGAACTGACCGAGCGCGAAATAGGGGATCAGCTTCAGCGCATTGGTCGCGGCAAAGAAGACCGCCGCCGTCCCCGACAGCACTTTCGGGTCGAGCCGGATCGGCAGCGCGTAGACCTGGAAGGGCGGGCCGCCGACATGGGCGACGAAGCTGGTGAAGCCGGCGACAATGCCCCAGAGGGCGGCAGCCATACGGTTCGGCGCCGCCGCGTGATCGGCGCCGTGGCGGACCTGCAGATAGATCCAGCGGGCGACGAAGATCAGTGCGACCGCGCCGACGATCAGCCGCACCATTTCCTCGGTGACGAGAGCCGCCGTCAGCCAGCCGAGCCCGATGCCGATGACGGCGCCCGGCATCATGTCGACCAGCATCTTGCGGTCATAGACGCCCCACCACGTCCACACCGAAACGATGTCCATCAGGCAAAGGATCGGCAGCAGGATCGCCGCCGCCTGCACCGGCGGAATGGTCAACGCCATCAGCGGCACGCCGACAAAGCCGACAGCGCCGCCGAAGCCGCCCTTCGACAGGCCGACGAGAATGACCGCCGGAATGGCGGCGGCATAAAACCAGGGATCGCTGAGCAGGCCCGACATTGGGAAAGGTTTGAAAACCTGGCTTTGGGAAAGAGTTTGGAAAGGCGGGAGCCAAGCCATAGCGCAGAATACAGCCAGTGGGATAGTCATGAATGGCGGCATCGGCTATGCCGGCCCAACATCGACAAACGGCCGCGCCGCAGCCATCGCCAGCCGGGCCGCTACCAACGAGGTCTGCAATGAGCATCATCAGCATTCGCCGTGCCCGCGAAGCCGATGTCGCGGCCATTGTCGCCATGCTGGCCGACGACGAGCTTGGCCGCGCCCGCGAGGACGCCGGCACACCGCTGGCGCAGGCCTATCTGGACGCCTTCGCGCAGATCGACGCCGACCCGAACCAGCTGTTGGCGGTGATGACGGATGGTGACGATGTCATCGGCACCTTGCAGATCAGCTTTCTCACCGGACTGTCGCTGCGCGGCGCCCGGCGCGGCCAGATCGAGGCCGTGCGTGTCGCGGCGCACCGGCGCAGCGAAGGGCTCGGGCAGCGCCTGTTCGAATGGGCGATCGAGACATGCCGCGAGCGCGGTTGCCGTGTCGCCCAGCTGACGACCGACAAGACCCGCCTCGACGCGCACCGCTTCTATGATCGGCTCGGCTTCAAGGCCAGCCACGTCGGCTACAAGCTGCAGCTTTAGGGCAATTCCAGGCCCGGCGGCCGACCGTTGCTATCGCCGCGCCTGGACGAGCAGAAACATCGGCCGCTCCAGCTCTTCGGCCAGTTCCGGCCTGGCGGCGATCTGCGCCTTGGTCGGGCAGAATTCCTCGACATGTCCAATGACGAACCCGGCCTCGATCAGGAGGTTCAACGTCGTCCCAAGGGTGCGGTGATGCTTCACCACGCCCTTGGCGAACCAGTCGGTGGAGCGCGGCCCCTCGACGAGATATCGATCGACGGGCCAGGTCTTGCGGCCGGCGGTGTCGATGGACCATCCCGGCTGAGTTGGAGCCATATAGATCGGGTGCTCCGTCGAGAACACGAAGGTGCCGCCGGGAACCAGAGCTTGGTGGACCGTCGCGAACAACCGCGCGGCATCGCTGACATAGTGCAGGGCGAGCGAACTGTAGGCGAGGTCGAAACACGCCTTTGGCAGGCTGAGTTCGTCGAGATCGGCGCGCTCATAGGTGATCGCGGCATCAGTGCTTTCGGCGCGGGCCCGCGCAAGCATCTTTTCCGACAGGTCGAGGCCGAGCACTTGCCTGGCTCCATGCGCCCGCGCCCAGCGGCAGAACCAGCCGAACCCGCAGCCGAGATCGATGATGCTCAGGCCACTGACATCCGGCAGCATCGCGCGCAGCGCCGGCCATTCCGGCGCGCCGTCCAGGCCCTCGACCGAACGGTCGAGACGGCTATAGCCTTCAAAGAAATCGATTTGGTCGTAGATGTTCTGTGCCATGTGTCTGCCCTGCCGTCGCGCCTGCTCCATAGATTGGATGCCATGTGCGTATGACAACGGCGAGCCGAATATTTGTATTGTCGTCAAAACATCACCCATGCGATGAATGACCCTGCGGAAAGCGGTGGGCGACAGCGGTGGAAAATATCTCGTTTCAAGGTCGGCTGTTGCCGCATGAACGCATTTTGTGGAGTGGCATGCCCACGCAGGGATTGCTTCTCTCGAGCCGCGACCTGTTCCTGATACCTTTCAGCCTGCTTTGGTGCGGCTTCGCGATTTTCTGGACTTACTCTGCAACGAGACAAGGAGCACCGTTGTTCTTTGATGCCTGGGGCGCGATGTTCGTCTGCATCGGGTTCTTCATGGTCTTCGGCAGGTTCATCGTCGATGCATGGCTGCGGCGGCGCATATATTATGCCGTTACGAACGAACGCATCCTGATCATGCGACTGGCCCCCTCCGCCAACTTCACATCGATCGACCTCGACCGCATTCCCGATGTTCAGTTGACGGGCGAAACGGCGACAAGAGGCACGTTACGGTTCGGGGCGGCTGCTTCAGGGTATGCATTCTCCGGATCGTCGAGGATGACCGGATGGTTTCCATCTCTCGATCCGGTCCCGCAATTCATCGGCATCCAGGACCCGCGGCGCGTGTTTGATCTTGTCATGAAGACCAGGCGCGCCGACACCCGTTAAGAACGATCGACGCCGCTGCCTGAGCATGTCTCCCGAAAGTGCGCAGCGGTTTCGGGACAAAGACATGCCTGGAACCAAACCTGAAGCCCCGCCTGTTCAAGCGGACGCCTTTGCTCTATGCCGCAATGCAACCATCTTCGCCCCGCATAGGCGAAAACCGGGATCGAAGGCCAATGAACGAAGCAAATCCGCCGAACCGCTGCCGCATCGTGCTGATCGCGCCGCCGCTTACGCCGGCGGAGCAGATTTGCGCCGCCTTCGAAGGCGGCGACGTCGCTTCGCTGATCCTGCCGGACAACGGCATGGATGACGCTTCCTTCCAGGCCTTTGCCGAAAGGATCGTGCCGATCGCGCAAGCCGCCGGCATCGCCGTCATCATCGCCGGCGACAGCCGTGTTGCCGGTCGCGTTCAAGCTGACGGCATCCATGTCGAGGCCGGCCGCAAGGAGCTTGCCGAGACGATCGAGCGCGTGGCCGGCAAAATGATGGTCGGCGTGGGCGGCGCCAAGACCCGCGACGAAGCGCTCGGGCTCGGCGAGGAGCGGCCCGACTATATGTTCTTCGGCCGCTTCGGCTATGACAACAAACCGGAGCCGCATCACCGCAACCTGTCGCTGGGTGAGTGGTGGGCCGAGATGATTTCTCTTCCCTGCATCGTCATGGCCGGATCGGAGCTTGCCTCCGTGGAAACCGTAGCCGCGACCGGGGCCGAGTTCGTGGCGCTGTCCAGCGCCGTCTTTGCCGACGGACGCGACCCACGCGCGGCGGTTGCCGCCGCCAATGCACTGCTCGACGAAACCGCGCCGCGCTTCGAGGACTGACATGCGTTGGCGTGTCTCCTTCCCGATGGTTCTGACGGGCCTGGTTGTTCTGACGGGTTTTTTCGCCCATGCCGCGCTTGCCGCCGAGACCGTCCCCGTGCCGCAGCCCCGGCCGGATGCAAACGCGCCAGGCACGCCAGATGCGGTCCCACCGAATGCGGCCTCTCCAAGTGCGGGTTCGCCGGACATAAGCTCGCCCGATAAGGGAGCACCGAATCCGAACAGGTTCGGCGCCGACATACACACCGACAAGCCGATCGAAAATACATTGCCGCAGCCGGCGACCATGACGCCGCCATCGGTCGACGCCGTCAATCCCGATCGCTTCGGCGCCAAGCAGCCGGACGCAGCCTACGGCGCTTTCCAGCGCGGCCTCTACAAGACCGCCTACAACCTCGCCATGCTGCGCGCCAAGAATGGCGATCCGGCGGCCGAGACACTGGTGGCCGAGATCCTGTCGCGCGGCCTCGGCGTGCCCCTCAACCCCGCGGAGGCGGCGAAATGGTATGGGCTCGCCGCCGAGCAGGGCGTGCCGGAGGCTCAGTTCCAATATGCGCTGACGCTGCTCGATGGCCGCTATGTGAAGAAGGACGAAAAGGGCGCCTTTGCGCTGATGCAGGCTGCCGCCGAAGCAGGCAATCGCCTGGCGCAGTTCAACTTCGCGCAACTGCTCGTCGAGCAGGATCCGGGCGATGTCGGTCTTGGCAAGGCCGCGGTCTACTACGAGCGCGCGGCGGCCACCGGCCTTGCCGACGCGCAATATGCCATGGCGCAGCTCTACGCCAATGGCGTCGGCGGCAAGCAGCGCGACGACGCCCAGGCGCGCATCCTTCTGGCGCAGGCCGCGAGGCAGAATTACGACACCGCCCAAATCGATCTCGCCGCCTGGATGATCGAAGGTCGCGGCGGGCCGCGTGACCTGAAGTCGGGGTTTGCCTGGATGAGGCGGGCGGCCGAGGGCGGCAATGTCGCGGCCCAGAACCGGCTCGCCAAGCTCTATATGGGCGGCATCGGTACCGATCCGGATTTGATCCTGGCCGGCGCCTGGTACATCGTCGCCCGCCGCGCCGGCCTCATCGACCCGCAGATGGACGATTTCCTGCAAGGCCTCGACGACGAACAGACCAAGCAGGCGCTGCAGAAGGCAAACCGGCTGCGCTGACCTTTCATCGCGTGTGGTCGAGCGCTACCTTGCCGAAGAGCGACCCGTGTTCGAGGTAGCGAAGCGCCTCCGCCACCGCCGTCCAGGGAAACACGCTGTCGATCACCGGCCTTATGCCGTTCACGGCGATCGCCCGGGTCATGGCCTCGAAGCTTTCGCGTGAGCCAACCGGGATGCCCCGCGCCGTCACCTGACGGCGGAAGATGTCGAGCGGATTGATCGACCCCTCGCTGCCGCCGAGATAACCGATGACGTTGATCTGCGCGCCGCGCGCCGCCGCCTTCAGCGACTGCGCGAAACTCTGCGGCCCACCGACCTCGATGATGTGGTCGGCGCCGCGTCCGCCTGTCAGCGCCAGCACGGTCTGGCCCCAGTCCGGATTGTCGCGATAGTTGACGCCGTCATGCGCGCCGAGCTCTTTGGCCCGCGCCAGTTTCTCGTCACTGCTTGAGGTGACGATGACATGCGCGCCGCCGGCTCTTGCGAACTGCACGGCAAACAGGGACACGCCTCCGGTACCGAGGCTAAGCACCGTCTCGCCCGGCTTCAGCCGGCCTTCGGTGAACAGCGCATGCCAGGCCGTAACGCCCGCGCAGGCCAGCGTCGCCGCTTCAATGTCGCTGAGATTGTCCGGCGCAAGAACGGCGGCCTGCTCATCGAGCAGCGCAAATTCGCTGAGCATGCCGTCGATCGGGCCGCCGCGCTGGTAAGTCGCCTCGACCATGGCGAAGCTGCCGCCTGCCCAGCGCTGCCAGAACGTACCGCAGACACGGTCGCCGACCTTGAACCGGCTGACTTCGGCGCCGACAGCCGCCACCTCGCCGACGCCGTCGGATAGCAGCACAAGGGGCAGGTCGAATTGGGTGTGGTAACTGCCGCGGGCGATTTCGACATCGCGATAGTTGAGCGCGCTCGCTTTCACCCTGATGAGGATTTCCTGGCGACCCGGCTCCGGCGTCGGCCGTTCGACCAGTTTGAGGTTCTCGATGCCGCCCGGGGCCTGCAATTCGATCGCTTTCATCGGGATCTCCTTCAACATTGGGTGCCGTCGGAAGAAATCGCTTGCTTCGACCTCATTTTCAAATTCATAATATTTAAAATCATTATGTCTGAGAGGCATATGAATGCTTGAGGAGTTGCGAACGCTCGTTCTCTTCGCCGAGGAAGGCTCGATCCAGAAAGTGGCCCAACGTCTGCCGCTGACGCAGCCGGCGGTGACCAGGCAGATGCAACGGCTGGAGGACATGCTCGGCACGACGCTGCTCGATCGCCGGCAGAAGCCGCCAAGGCTGACGGCGGCGGGATTGGAAGTGCTGGCGCGCGCCAAAGACATATTGGCGTCGGTGGAAGCGCTGAAATCCTTCGCCGTCGACGCAGAGCCGCAAGGCATGCTGCGTGTCGGCCTGGCGCACGGCTTGTCCGATGCGAGCGTTGCCGGCGCCGTCGCCGGCGCGGCCGCATCATTTCCAAAGGTGGCGCTGCGCCTCAAGACCGGTTGGAGCGCCGAGCTCATCGAGCAATTCGACCGTGGCCAGCTCGACATGGCGATCGTGCTGCGGGCGGCCGATCCCCGGAACCGGGGTGACCTGGTCGGCACGGAACGCCTTGGCGTCGTGGTACGGGCCGGCTGCAATCCTGCGAACACAGCTCTGGCCGGCATGCCTTGGGTGCTCAGCCCCGAGCCTTGCGACGCGCGCCAAAGGCTGCTGTCCGAGCTCGGCGGCGAGCGGCAGCGTCTCGTCGTGGCGGCGGAAATTCAGGATCCCGCAATGCAGATGGAATGGGTGCGCCGCGGACATGGCCTTGGCCTCGTGCCGCTGCGGCTCGCCGCGCGGGGACTTCCCGAAGACGTACAGCTCGTCCCGGCCGGGGAGCTCGACCTTTCCATGCAGGTCGTCGCCATGCGCTCCCCGCACCTCAACCGGCTGGCCAAAGTGGCGACCACCATTGCCGAGGCCGTAGGCCGAGCCATCGACACCTGACCCGGCTCCTGGCGGAGGTGCCTATCGGCGCTCCTTGCCGCCGGCTCGGGGCGGCCGTCCCTTGCCACTTAGGGCGATTTGTGGTCTTGGAGGCGCCGATGCGCGGCCTGCGCCAGAAAAATCTCATTCGGATCAGTTCAACATGGCCAAGATCAATGGCAATGAAATCCGTCCCGGCTATGTCATCGAGCACGATGGCGGGCTGTGGGTGGCGGTCAAGACCAACACCGTCAAGCCCGGCAAGGGCGGCGCCTACAACCAGGTCGAGCTGAAGAACCTGATCAACGGCACCAAGCTCAACGAGCGCTTCCGCTCGGCCGAAACCGTCGAGCAGATAAGGCTCGACCTGAAGGATTTCTCCTTCCTCTACGAGCAGGACGACGCACTGGTGTTCATGGACACCCAAAGCTACGAGCAGCTCGAACTGGCCAAGGAGTTTGTCGGTGAGCGCTCCGCCTTCCTGCAGGACGGCATGATGGTGACGGTCCAGCTTTACGAGGAGCGCCCGATCGGCATTTCGCTGCCCGACTATGTGACGCTGACGATCACCGAGGCCGATCCGGTCGTGAAAGGCCAGACGGCGGCCTCGTCCTACAAGCCGGCGGTGCTGGAAAACGGTATCCGCGTCCTGGTGCCGCCCTTCATCGGCGCCGGTGAGCGCATCATCGTCGACACCAACGAAATCACCTACGTGCGCCGCGCCGACTAAAAGCGTGATCCCGAAAAGTTGCAGACTTTTCGGAAAAGATCATGCTTCAAGGCAAGGTTAGAAGGCCAAAAGCAGGAAGAAAAAATGGCGCGTTCCGCTCTCCTCAACGTCATGGTCCAGGCCGCGATGAAGGCCGGCCGTTCGCTGTCGCGCGACTTCGGCGAGGTGCAGAACCTGCAGGTCTCGATGAAAGGCCCGGGCGATTATGTCAGCCAGGCCGACCGCAAGGCCGAAGAGATCGTCTTCACCGAGCTTTCCAAGGCGCGGCCGGGCTATGCCTTCCTGATGGAAGAGCGCGGCGCCGTCGAAGGCGAGGACGCCCAGCACCGCTGGATTGTCGATCCGCTCGACGGCACCACCAACTTCCTGCACGGCATCCCGATCTTCTCGGTCTCGATCGCGCTCGAGCGCCAGGGCCAGATCGTCGCCGGCGTCATCTACAATCCGGCGATGGACGAGCTCTATACGGCCGAGCGTGGCGGCGGCGCCTTCATGAACGACCGCCGGCTGCGCGTTGCCGGCCGCAGCAAGCTCACCGACACCGTGATCGGTTGCGGCGTGCCGCATCTCGGGCGCGGCCAGCACGGTAATTTCCTGATCGAGTTGCGCAATGTCATGGCGGAAGTCTCGGGCGTGCGCCGCCTCGGCTCCGCCGCGCTCGACCTGGCCTATGTCGCCGCCGGCCGCATGGACGGCTTCTGGGAGGTTGGCCTTTCGTCCTGGGACATCGCCGCCGGCATCCTCCTGGTGCGCGAGGCGGGCGGCTTCGTTTCCGACATGGAGGGCGGGCAAGGCATGCTCGACAATGGCGAGGTCGTGGCCGGCAACGAAGTCATCCAGCGCGCGCTTCTCAAGACCATCAAGAAGCCGCTGCCGCCTCGCTGACAGGCATCGCGCGCGGAAAGGTCCTGGCGCAACCAAAGTGCTGCGGCATCCTTTGCGCGTCGAAAGGACGCGCGGCGCCGCAGTCGCAAAACCGCAACCGAATCTTGAAATACTGACCCGCAAAGGCCCAGATTAGGGGCAATGCAGGACTGTTCATGAATAGCGCGCGGCCAGAAACCCGGATCGAAATCCCCTTCGTGGGGCGTTGGCACTATTCGCGCGCCGAGATGATCGCCGACGGCATCGTTCACGCCGTCGGCATCGTGCTGGCAATCGCCGCCGGCTCGGCCTTCCTGGCGCTGGCCGCCTTCCATGCCGGTCCCGGCGAATATGTCGCCGCGGTCTTTTATGTGGTTTCGCTGCTCACCGTGCTGTCGGTGTCGCTGACCTACAATCTGTGGCCGGTGTCGTGGCCGGCGAAATGGATCCTGCGCCGCTTCGACCATGCCGCGATCTATCTGTTGATCGCCGCCACCTATACGCCCTTCCTCGCTCAGCTCCACAACTCAGCGCTGGCCGTGCCGATGATCGTCGTCGTGTGGACGGCTGCGGCAATGGGCATCGCCATCAAGATGTTCCTGCCCGGCCGTTACGACCGGCTGGCCATCGTCTTTTACCTCGCCATCGGCTGGAGCGGCGTCGTGCTCGCCGGACCGCTGGTCGAGACGCTGCCGACGACCTCGGTCGCGCTGCTCGCTGCCGGCGGCATCGTCTATTCCTGCGGCGTCATCTTTTTCGCCTGGAAGGGCCTGCGCTTCCACAACGCCGTCTGGCATGGCTTCGTCGTGACCGGCGCAGGCCTGCATCTGGCCGCCATGGTCGACTGCCTGGTCGTCAACCGGTTCTGAAGAGCAATTCCAGGAAAAGTGTGTAGCGGTTTTCCGTTCGGAATTGCGCCAAACCAAGAGGCTCCGGCTATATTGCCAAGCGCCATTCATTTTGGTCACAATTCCGTTTAGAGTCGCGACAAATCGCGGCGGCGGCATCGGAAACGGGGCACGGATGGCTTTTCTCAGATCCTTCAGGCGGTCGGACGTCCTGGTTTACGATCCGCACAAGCTGTCGAGCCCGCAGGTCTTCCTGCTCACCATGGTGATCTTCCTGATCATCGTCGCTTTCATCGCCGCCATCCTCACCCGCCAGATTACCACCGCCTTCTCCTCTAATCCGGGCCTCAACGGCTTGATCGTCGGTGTGCTGGTGATCGGCATCCTGCTCGCCTTCGTCCAGGTCGGGCGGCTGTTTCGTGAGGTTCGCTGGGTCAATTCCTTCCGCGCCGGTTCTGAAACCACCGAGCCGGTGCTGCTGGCGCCGATGAAGGCGATGATCGGCCGCTCGTCCTCGGTGGCGTTCTCGACCTCGTCGATGCGCACGATGCTCGATTCCATCGCCACCCGCCTCGACGAAAGCCGCGACACCTCGCGCTATCTCGTCGGCCTGCTGGTGTTCCTCGGCCTGCTCGGGACCTTCTGGGGCCTCTTGAACACCATTGCCTCGATCCGCGAGACGATCGAGGCGCTCGACCCCGGCACGGGCGACGCCGCCGCCGTGCTCGATGCGTTGAAGCAGGGCCTGTCGGCGCCGCTCGCCGGCATGGGCACCGCTTTCTCGTCCTCGCTGTTCGGCCTTTCCGGCTCGCTGGTGCTCGGCTTCCTCGACCTGCAGGCCGGCCGCGCCCAGACCCGCTTCTACACCGAGCTGGAGAACTGGCTGTCGTCGGTCACCGATCTTTCGTCCGACATCGCCGTTGCCGACACCTCGAAGGCCGAGTCGTCCGAGGACATCCGCCTGCTGTCCGAGCGGCTGCGCAGCCTGCAGGAGAATGGCGGCGGCTCCAATCCGCGCGTCGCCACCGCCATGGCCAATCTGGCCGACGGCATATCGGGGCTGGTCAAGAACATGCGCTCCGAGCAGCAGATCATGCGCGACTGGGTCGAAGCCCAGTCGGACGAGCAGAAGGCCATGCGCAACACGCTGGAAAAGATCGCCGACGCTTTGAAGAAGCAAGGGGTACACTGAGGTGGCGCTGGCGCGTGGGCGGCGCACCGACCGCCGCATCGACTATTGGCCTGGCTTCGTCGACGCGCTGTCGACGCTGCTTCTGGCCATCATGTTCCTGCTCACCGTTTTCGTGCTGGCGCAGTTCCTGCTTGGCCGTGAGCTGTCCGGCAAGGACACCGTGCTCAACCGCCTGAACTCGCAGATCAACGAACTGACCCAGCTGCTGGCGCTGGAACGCTCGAACAGCCAGGACAAAGAGGATTCGCTCGCCAATCTGCAGGCCTCGCTGTCAGCGGCGGAAGCCGAAAAGAG
Organism: Mesorhizobium sp.; assembly: GCA_019509685.1. The sequence goes on from JAEKLU010000261.1 coordinate 13,573, forward strand.
CCGCCTCGAACAATTGCTGGCGCAAGGCGCCGGCGCCGGCGACGCGGCCGCCAAACGGGCCGACGAACTTTCCGGCGAACTCGGCAACCAGCGCCAGATCAGCCAGCAGGCGTTGAGCCAGGTCGAGATCCTCAACCAGCAGATCGCGGCCTTGCGCAAGCAGATCGGCGCGCTCGAGGACGCGCTCAATGTCTCGGAGACGCGCGACCGCGACTCCAACACCAAGATCGCCGATCTCGGCCGCCGCCTGAACGTTGCGCTGGCGCAGCGCGTGCAGGAGCTCAACCGCTACCGCTCCGATTTCTTCGGCCGGCTGCGCGAGATCCTCGCCGACCGCGAGAACATCCGCATCGTCGGCGACCGCTTCGTCTTCCAGTCGGAGGTGCTGTTTCCGACCGGCTCCGAAGTGATCAACGATGCCGGCAAGGTCGAGATGAAGAAGCTCGCCGACGCCATCATCGAATTGCAGAAGGAAATCCCGCCGGAGATCAACTGGGTGTTGCGCGTCGACGGCCACACCGACAACAAGCCGCTCTCCGGCACCGGCCGCTACCGCGACAATTGGGAATTGTCGACCGCGCGTTCGACCTCGGTGGTGAAGTTCCTGATCGAGAACGGCGTGCCGGCCAACCGTCTCGTCGCCGCCGGCTTCGGCGAGTTCCAGCCGCTCGATCCGGCCGACACCGACGAGGCACGCAGCAAGAACCGCCGTATTGAACTGAAGCTCACCGAACGCTGATCTTGCGCCGGCCAACAGCCGGAACCCCCGCTTCTTGGTCCTGAACGGCACGTTGCTGCGATTAGGCAAATTTAGAGGCTTTCCCTGCATTTTGAACGTTTGCGGAGACCCGAAGCTTTGAACCGTGCCGTAAGATGACAGAGACGAGCGCCCTCCGCAGCGGATCTGGTCGGAACGAAGTCATCAAGCTGTTAAACAACCGTAGGCTTTCGGGGTATCGACGGGGAACCTCCGAAGACGGCCATAAAATCGCGCTTGTAATCGAGGGCGGGGCGATGGCCGGCTTGATAAGCGCCGCTTCCGCGCTTGAACTGCAGCAACTCGGCTACACCAACTGTTTTGATGAGGTTTACGGCACTTCGGCCGGCGCGGTGAACGCTGCTTATTTCGTGGCAGGCCAAAGCGATATCTGCGTGAATATCTACCTGGAAGAAGTGATCGCCGGAAAATTCATGCGGCCTCTCCGCTGGCCGAACCAGATTGACATAGATTGGCTGGCGGAAACGGTAGTCTCGAGAGGGACCAAGAAACTGGATACCGCCGCCCTGGCGACGTCTCCGATCGAACTGAGGATTCCCGTCACCGACACCACTTCCGGAGCGTGCCGGTTCGTTTCCAACCATGCCGACCCCATCGGCCATCTTATCCCCGCCATCAAAGCTTCGGGGAGCAATCCCTTGCTCACCACGCATACCGAGAGGCTCGATGGCAACACCTACAATGATGGAATGGTTCGTGCAGCGGTTGCTTCGGAAGCGGCAAGGAACGCGGGAAACGATGTGATTGTCGCCCTTCTCAGTCATCCTCCCGGTCGACGCAAACGATTCAACTTCGGCGCAGCCCTTCTTGAGCAAGCCTTTCGCATCCGGTTTTACGCGCGCGACTATCAGACCGCCTTTCACGCGCGCGCCGCTTTCTACAACGACGCGATGAACATCCTGGAAGAGCCGGGACCCAACCTAACGACGTTAATAGTCGAGGCGGCGCCGGGGACGGAAATCGAGAGGTCCCTGGAAAGGCGGCGCAACCTGCTCTCCAAGATTACAGACCTCCAGCGCACACATGTCGCAGCAATTTTTACAGCCTTGGACAGCCAGGAGACGCCTATCTCTCGATAGAGAAGTATATGAAAAACACCCAGGTAAAAAGTAACCCGCCATAATTTTTCTCTATCTCAATGCATCTTTCGAGACAATTATCTAGATGAGATTGATACGGGGATACGCACAATAGATATGCAAAAGAAAGTAGAAGGCCAGCCCATGGCGCCATAGTCTGGATTCTTTCTATTATCGCAAGTCCACCCCCCGGGGTGTTCTGTAATTGAAACGTTGTAATCAATATTCCATTCAGTATCAGAAAATTCTGTGTCGCGCTGAAGCCTATGTCGACGCCGCGAGAATACATCTCGGCCGATTTTTGGTATTCGACAAATGCAAACTCTTTGTCTTCCATTCCGATCCAAAGCCCCCGCTAAATCTGGAACACGAATTGAGAACGGCTGTGGATCCAAGCCGTTGCCTCCTCGGAAGCTAGCCCGATTGTCTGATCCAGGATAGTCACATTGCTCGGACATGGCGCACTTGTCCGCAAGCGAAGTCTGCCGTGGTCGACGGCGTGGGGCTGACCACGTTTCATGGAAGCATCGCGTTCACGGAAGCATCGCGAGAAGTGAACCAAAACTCACCGAACGTTGATCTATTATCACGCAAAGTCACGCGAAGTTGTTTGCCGGCTTAACTTTAGGGCGCAAAGTTCCAGCGGCAAGGCCTGAAAACATTATCTTTTTTTATTTACACATCGCAAAATAACGCTCCTAATTTGCTTGTCAGGGCCGGGGATCGCCGGCGGTGCCTCCCATCGCGACGCGACGGACCCGGACGGCCCAAATGGTGGGAAGGCCAAGCGGCGCGACCGCTCCTTCCTTGTAGGAGGATGCGCCGCCATGCGCGCTTTAACATCTCTCAAGACTGCAACTCTCGCTGCGGCCCTGATCGCCGCCCCGCTCGCCGGCGCCTATGCCGCCGGACATCGCAAGGGGGCGCTCGACGCGACCGAACCAACCGATTTCACCGGACCGCGTGTAACCGGCCTGATCGAGCAGGTGCAGGGCGTCAATCAAGGCATCACCGAGGCGCGCGACGCGAACAACATTTCGGCTTCGGAGGCGCAACAGCTGCATATGCGCGCCGCACGTATCAGCCAGGCCGCCGAGAAGGTCGCCGCATCGGATCATGGCAGGATTCCGGCTGCGCAATATCACGATCTGCTGCGGCGGCTCGACAATGTCGACCAGCGGCTGATGAACGACACCGGCAACGGCTTCATGATCGGCGATGGCTCCGACGGCGGAAGCTATCCGAACGGCTGAATCTCTTTTGTCTTGCCGCAGTTCCAGACGAAAACCGCACTTTTCGGGAATTGCTCTGAATACAGAGGAAGGGACTGACTGGCGCCCGCGAGAGCTTATCTCGGGGGCGTCTTTTTCTGACTACCAGCCGAGCCAGAGTGCGATGATGGCGAGCACCGCGGGCGCCGTCTGGATAAACAGGATTTTCCGGCCGACGGTCGCCGCGCCGTAGAGGCCAGCGATAGTGACGCAGATGAGGAAGAACATCTTGATCTGGAACCCGGCGGCGCCGAGATAGAGCCCCCAGATCAGGCCGGCGGCCAGAAAGCCGTTATAGAGCCCCTGGTTGGCGGCCAGCACCTTCGAGGCGCTGGCGAATTCCGGCGTCAGCTTGAATGTCCTGTGGCCGCGCGGCGTATCCCACAGCACCATCTCCAGATAGACGATATAGCAGTGGATCAGGGCCACCAGCCCAACCAGGATATTGCCGATCATTGTCCCCTCCAGTCGCTTGTTCGAAGCATTGATCACGCAGCACCGCCCCAAGGCAAGATGGCCAAATCCTGTGTGACTGATCGGGGTTGCCAAGCCTGATGGGTTGGTATCTTTTTCGCGCCAGCCAACTCGCAGCTGGGTATGAACATGTCCTTCCAAAAACTCGACGAACTCGGCCACAAGCTCGAAGCGCTGGAGCACGCCTTGGCCATCCTCGGCGCTGACGAGGCGACGCATATGGCGGTTGGCGGCGGCGAGAAGCGCGCCGAGG
>JAEKLU010000262.1 GCA_019509685.1 Mesorhizobium sp.
GAGAACCTGATCCTGGTCACATCAGCCGATCCGGTCGAAGGCGGCGACATCGCCATGCACGCTTTCGAGACGCTGACGCTGGCGCCGATCGACAAGCGCCTGATCCGCAGCGACCTTCTGCACCGGGACGAATTGCAGTGGCTCGACCAGTATCACGCCCGGGTGCTGGCCGAGATCGGGCCGATGGTCGACGGCGAGACGCTGGCCTGGCTGGAGAAGGCAACCGCGCCGCTGCCGCACGACGCCAAGATTTGACATTAGCCTCTTTCTCCCCGCTTACGGGGAGAAATGCACGGCAGGGCAATGCGGGGCAGCGCTTCAGTTCGAAGCTATTGCGACGGCAGGCGCACTACCCGACGAACTGGCGTGCCAAAATAAGAACCGCTGCCCCTGCCAGAAACATCGCCATCAGACCACCGCGCAACGACACCAGCGCGGTGACGGCGAGCGCGGCCCACTCCGCCGGGCCGGCGTGCAGCAGCTCGGGCGCCACCAGCGTCGTCAGCACGGCGGCCGGCACCGCGTTCAGTCCGGCCTCGACGCGCGGATGGATATTCTCGAAGCGCGAGATGACCAGGTGGCCGCCGACGCGGGTGAGATAGGTGGCGACGGCGCCGGCGAGAATGATCCAGAAGGTCGTGCTCATGGCCGCTTGCCCACACCGCTGTGATGCGGCGGCAGGATGACCGCCAGGAGGATGCCGGCGACCGCGCCGATCGAGACATGCCAGGGCGAGCCGACCGTCCTGTAGGCAATGATCGAGGCAATTGCGCTGGCGGCGACGACAGGCGCCCACAGCGGCCGCTTGCGGAAGCCAAGCACCAGGCCGAGGAAATAGATCGGCAACAGGAAATCGATGCCCAGCGCATGCGTGTCGGGGATCATTTTGCCGAACAACGCGCCCAGCGCGCTCTCGATCACCCAGAACAGGTAGACCGGCAAGCCGAGCCCCAAATACCAGACGAAGCCGACGGGACGGCCGGACTCCGCCCGCGCCTCGGCGATGGCAAATTGCGGATCGGTGAGGATGAAATAGCCGACGGCCTGTTGCAGCAGCGGCCAATGCGCGATGCGCCGGCCGATGCCGGCAGAATAGAGCACATGGCGGAAATTCACCGCGAAGATCGACAGCACGATCAGCCACGGCGCGACATGCTGGCCGAACAATTCGATGCCGACCATCTGGCTGGCGCCGCCATAGATCGTGGCGCTCATCAGGAAGGCTTCGAGGACCGAGAAACCGTTGTCGACGGCCAAGGCGCCGAACAGCACCGCGAACGGCGCCGAGGCGACGACGACGGGCATCGACAGGCGCACGCCATCCCAGAAATCGCTCTTGGCGCTGCCTTCAGAAATTGCTTCCGCCACCATTCGCCGCTCCTAATGCATGTCGCCCAGAAGTGCATAGCGGTCCTGGGATAACGACATGCATCGAAATTAGACATAAAGCGCGTCGCCGCGAGGCGCTTTATGAGCAGCCTCACTTAGGGAGCGTCGTCTTCGATGTCACACGAATTCGCTTGAGCCGACCATCAGCGGAACTGATGGGAACCCGCCACCCGCGCGGTGGCCAGTCAGCGTTGCGAGCGCCTGCGTACCGCCAAAGAATCCTCCCGGATAATGGATTTTCGAACCACCCCTATTGTCGTGCGATCGCGCCTGATGCCAAGATCGGGAATAAGAGGGGATAACGAATGATCGCTTATGATTTCACCGGCCGGCATGCGGTCGTCACCGGGGCTGGCGGCGGCATGGGCGAAGCGATCGCGCTGGCTCTGCTCGATGCCGGCGCCTCCGTTACCGCCATCGACGTCAAGCCGCGTCCGGCGACGTTCGCCGCTTATGACGACCGGCTCACTTTTGCGCAGGGCGACCTGACCGATGCCGCCTTTGTCGAACAGGCCATCAATGCTGCGGGCCGCGAGCGCGGCGGCATCGATTACCTTGCCAACGTCGCCGGCGTGCTCTGGTTCGGCCGCGACAAGTCGGCGCTCGAAATGGATCTCGATGTCTGGGACCAGGTCTTCAACATCAACCTGAAGTCTTTCGTCCACACGGCCCGCGCTGTGGTTCCCCATATGCGCGCCGGCGGCCGCGGCGGCGCCATGGTGCATTTCTCGACGATCCAGTGGTATCGCGGCGATCCGACCCCGCAGGATGCCTATCAGGCGTCGAAGGCAGGCGTCTGCGCGCTGTCCAAGTCCCTCGCCATGCAGCTTGCCGGTGACCGCATCCGTTCCAACTCCATCTGCCCCGGCATGGCGCTGACGCCGCTGCAGGCGCGCTGGGACACCGAGGAGAAGCGCGCCGCCGTCGCTAACTATGCGCCGCTCGGCCGCATCGGCACACCGCAGGACATGGCCAATGCCGCGCTGTTCCTGCTCTCGGATGCCGCAAGCTACATCACCGGCATCGAGCTCGCCGTCGATGGCGGCCTGCTGATGCGGATGTAAAGCTATCGACCGTCCTGTCAGGCCGCGACGGCCGTGCCCTGGATCGCCCTGCCCCAGTCAAGCAGCGGCTTTGCTCGCAAGGTGAAATCGACGAGATCGTCGACCAACGCCGGCGAATGGATTGTCGCGACATCGATGTCATGCCGGACCACGAAATGCCGGTTGCGCACCGCCTGGGCAAGGTCGTCGTCGGCAACATCCTCGAAGCCGCGCGGCGCACGCTTCAGGCGGTCTTCCGGATCGAGCTCCAGGCCCGCTTTCTTGAGCGACGAGACCATGTCGCGGAACTTCGCTGGTTTTTCCACGATTGCCTTGCGCATGGCCTGTAAGAGTTCCGGCGCCGGCTGCCACCAGGCGACGCCGGCAAAACAGCGCTCCAGCCCGATATGCACGTAGAACACGCCTTGCGACATCTTGGTGCCGTCGGGTGACAGGATCGCTGACAGATGCCGATTGTAAGGGCGCTTGTCCTTGGCGAAGCGCACGTCGCGATTGATGCGGAACAGCGATCTCTTGCGGTCGCCCCGCAAGCCGAGCTTCGCCTTTTCGAAACGTTCACTGAGCGCCTCGACAAGGTCACAGAACGGTCCGTGCAGCTCGCTGTCAAAGAGGTCGCGATTTTCCTGGAACCACTCCCGACTCTGATGGAAGTCGAGCGCCTTGAAGAACGGAATGGCTTTTGGGCCGAACCCTTTAAACGCGCCGGCCGTCACGACTTGCCGACCCGCTGCAGCCAGGTGTCCTCGTCGATGACTTCGACGCCGAGTTCGCTGGCAAGCTTGAGTTTGGAGCCGGCGCCCGGGCCAGCCACCAGCAGATCGGTCTTGGCCGACACCGAGCCCGCCACCTTGGCACCCAGACGTTCGGCCATCGCCTTGGCTTCCGACCGTGTCATCTTTTCCAGCGTGCCGGTGAAGACGATGGTTTTGCCGGCGACCTCGCTGTCGGCCGAAACGGTGACGATATAGGGCTTCGGCCTCACCTCTCCGAGCAGCCTGTCGAGCACGTCGTCATTGCGCTCATTTCCGAAGAAATCGCGCAGCGCGTCGATCACCGTATCACCGATGCCGTTGATCGACGGGAAAACGCTGTGCGGGTCTTCCGCTTTCGCCGTCTCCTTGCCGACCCGGATCAGTTCTTCGATCGTCGAGAAAGTGCGAGCCAGCACCGCCGCCGTCGTCTCGCCGATATGGCGGATGCCGAGCGCGAAGATGAAGCGGTCGAGTTCCGGCTCGCGGCGCGCATCTATTGCGGCGAACAATTTGTCGAGGCCTTCATAGTTGCGTTCCTCGACGCCGCGCACATTCTTGCGCGTCTTGCCCGACGCGGCTTCGCGCAGTTTCGCCTGTTCCTCGCGCCGCTCGGCCAGTGCCCTGGTGACGGCCGGCCGGCGGTCCTTGAGCGTAAAGATATCCGCAGCCGTCTTCACCAGCCCCGAGTTGAAGAACAGGTCGATGTTCTCGGCACCCAGCCCCTCGATATCGAGCGCGCCGCGCGACACGAAGTGACGCAGCCCCTCGACCGCCTGCGCCGCGCAGATCAACTCGCCGGTGCAGCGGCGGCGCGAATCCTCCTTGCCGGTCTTCTCGTTGATTTCGCGCGTCGCCGGCGAGCCGCAGACCGGACATGTGTGCGGGAACTCGTAAGCCACGGCATTGGCCGGCCGCTTGTCGATGACGACGCTGACGATCTGCGGGATGACATCGCCTGCCCGCTGGATGACGACGGTATCGCCGATGCGCACGTCGATGCCGTCGCGGATCGGCTGGCCGTTGCTGTCGAAACCCTTGATATAGTCCTCATTGTGCAGCGTGACGTTCTCGACCACCACGCCGCCGACCGTCACCGGCGCCAGCCGCGCCACTGGCGCCAGCGTGCCGGTACGGCCGACCTGGATGTCGATCTTCTCGACCGTCGTCATCGCTTGTTCGGCCGGGAATTTGTGCGCGACCGCCCAGCGCGGCTCGCCGGTGACAAAACCCCAGCGGCGCTGCAATTCGAGCTGGTCGACCTTGTAGACGACGCCGTCGATGTCATAGCCCAGAGACGAGCGCAGTTCCTCGATATGATGATACTGCGCGATGAGTTCCTCGACCGACTTTGCCCGCACCATCAGCGGGCTGACCTTGAACCCCCACTCGCCAAATTTCTGCACCGACTCGAATTGTGTCGGGGCGGGATCGGCGGTGGTGTAACCCCATGCATAGGCGAAGAACTTCAAATTACGGCTGGCGGTAACGGACGGATCCTTCTGGCGCAGCGAGCCTGCCGCCGTGTTGCGCGGATTGACATAATCCTGGCCGCCGACCGCCGCCGAGCGCTGCTTCAGCGCCTCGAATTCGGCATAGGTCATATAGACCTCGCCACGGATCTCGATTGTCTGCGGCCAGCCTGAACCCTTCAGCGTCTTCGGGATGTCGGCGATGGTCTTCAGGTTTGCCGTGATGTCTTCGCCGACCGCGCCGTCGCCGCGCGTCGCGCCTTGCACGAACACGCCGTTCTCGTAGCGCAGCGAGGCGGACAGCCCGTCGATTTTCGGCTCGGCGGTGAAAGCGATGTCGAGGTCCTTGTCGCGATCGAAGAAGCGCCGGCCGCGCTCGATGAAATCGGTGACGTCCTCGTCGGTATAAGCCTTGGCCAAGCTCAGCATCGGCACCGCGTGGCGCACCTTGGCAAAGCCTTCAGCGGGTGCCGCCCCGACCCGAAGCGATGGCGAATCTTCGCGCACCAGGCCGGGAAAATGCTCCTCAAGCGCAAGGTTGCGCCGCCGCAGCGCGTCGTATTCGGCATCGGTGATCGTCGGCGCGTCCTCGGCATGATAGCGCCGGTCGTGCTCGGCGATCTCGGCCGCCAGCCGCTTCAGCTCATCAGCGGCCTCTCTCTCGCTCAACGAATCGACTGACTTTTCCGACATGCGGCGCGGTCCTCGAACTATTGCAGGCCACTATAAATCAGGATTCGCCGGCAGGGAGTCGGCTGGCGCAAAAATCATTCCCGAACAGCAGGATGCAGTCATCTGCTGACTCTAGCTGCCAAGCAAGGAGCTGCAAGTCTCTAAGCGGCTGCCGTATTCTCGCGCAGCAACCGTTCAGCGGCAGCGCGCGCCTCGTCTGTGATGGTGGCGCCGGCCAGCATGCGCGCGATCTCTTCCTGGCGCGCCGCGCGGTCCATTTCGGCGATGCCGGTGGCGACACGGTCCTTGCCCCCTGATTTGGAGATCAGGAAATGCGTCGCAGCGCGCGCCGCCACTTGCGGCGCATGCGTCACCGAGAGCACCTGCACCCGCTTCGACAATCTCGCCAGCCGCTGGCCGATGGCATCGGCCACCGCGCCGCCGACTCCCGTATCGATCTCGTCAAAGACCAGCGTCGGCGCGGAGCCGCGATCGGCAAGCGCGACTTTCAGCGCCAGAAGGAAGCGCGAGAGCTCACCGCCTGACGCCACCTTCATCATCGGCCCAGGCCTGGTGCCGGGATTGGTGCGGACCCAGAACTCGACCTGGTCGATGCCTTCCTCCATGCGGCTTTCGGCATCGGTCGTCAGCTCGACGATGAACTCGGCGCGCTCGAGCTTGAGCGCCGGCAATTCCACCATCACCGCTTTGGTCAGGCCAGACGCCGCCGCGTGGCGCAGCGACGACAACTGCGCCGCCGAGATGTCGTAAGCCTCGCGCGCGGCGGCAGCCTGCTTTTCCAGTGCATGCAGGCGTTCCTCGCCGGCATCGAGATCGGCCAAATCGGCAACCATCGTGTCGCGCAGCTGCGCCAGATCGTCGACGGCGACACTGTGCTTGCGCGAGGCGGCGCGCAACGCAAACAGCCGCTCCTCGGCCTTCTCCAGGCGCTGCGGATCATATTCGGTGGCGCGCAGCGCCGCCTCGACACCGGATTGCGCCGCGTCGAGCGACAGCATCGCTTCATCGAGCGACTTCACCACATCCTCAAGCAGCCCGGGCGCCTCCGTCGCCTTGCGCTGCAGCCGCCTCAGCAAACTGGCCAGTTGCGGCAAGGGTGAAGACGGACCCGACAGCACGTCCTGCGCATCATGGATTTCGCCGGCGATCTTTTCGGCGCGCATCATCTGCGCCCGCAGCTCGGCGAGCTCGGTCTCTTCGCCCGGTTGCGGATCAAGCTTGGCGAGTTCGGCGACCGAGGCGCGCAGATAGTCGGCCTCACGCGCCGCCGCTTCGACCTTGGCGCGGTGCCGGGAAAGCTCCTGCGCGCAGCCGCGCCAGTAGCGCCAGGCTTCGCCGGTGCCGCGCACGGCGCCGAGTTGACCGCCAAAACTGTCCAGCAGATCGCGATGCGCGCCGGGGTCGACCAGCGCCCGCTCGTCATGCTGACCATGGATCTCGACCAGCGCACGACCGACATCGCGCATCAAGGTGACACTGGATGGCTGGTCGTTGACGAAGACACGCGTGCGCCCGTCAGCCGTCTGCACGCGGCGCAGGATGATATCGCCATCGTCCTCGATGTCATTTTCAGCCAGCAGCACGCGCGCCGGATGGTTGCGCGGCACATCGAATACCGCGATCACCTGGCCTTGCGCCGCGCCGTGGCGGACGAGCGAGGCGTCGCCGCGCGCGCCGAGCGCCAGCGACAACGCATCGAGCAGGATGGATTTGCCGGCGCCGGTCTCACCCGTCAGCACCGAGAGTCCGGGCAGGAAATCGATGTCCAGCTTCTCGATCAGGACGATATCGCGGATCGACAGTCTGGACAGCATCAGAACCCGGACCTATTGCATGTCGCCCAAAAATGGACCCGGTTTCGGGACAACGACATGCGCAAAACAAAAAACTTAAAGCGCGTCAAATGGGCCTGTTCAAGCGCGACGCACCTCAACGCTGCATGCGACCCGTCTGGAGTCGCAGCGCCGCACTATCTTTTTGTTTTTGCGCCGGATCAATCCGAAAAGCGTTGCACGCTTCCGTTCGATGCTCCGCCGTCAGGCGCCGGTGATCAGCTTGCCGGCCTTGGAGATCCAGGACCCTGCATTCTCGCGCGGTTCAAGCCCGTTGCTCTGCAGAAGCTTGTAGGAATCCTTGTACCACGAGCTGTCCGGATAGTTGGTGCCGAGCACCGCCGCCGCCGTCTGCGCTTCCGAGACCAGGCCCAGTGCGTAATAGGCCTCGGTCAGGCGCGCCAGCGCTTCCTCGACATGGCGGGTGTTGGAGTAGTTCTCCACCACGGTGCGGAAGCGCTTGACTGCGGCGATGTATTCGCGGCGCTCGAGATAGTAGCGGCCAACCTGCATTTCCTTGCCTGCGAGCTGGTCGTTGGCGAAGCGGATCTTGTCCTTGGCATCGGGGACATATTCCGAGTTCGGCCAGCGCGTCACCAGATCCTGCATGGTCTGGATGGTCTGGCGCGCTTCCTTCTGGTCCTGAGTGACGTCCTTGATCTGGCGATAGTAGCTCAGGCCGATGATGTACTGCGCATAAGCGGCGTCGTCGGTCGTCGGGTAGAGCGTCAGATAGCGCTTGGCGGTGCCGATCGCGTCGTCATAGTTGCCGGCCCGGTAATCGGCGAAAGCACCCATCACCATCGATTTGCGGGCGGCTTCCGAATAGGGGTGCTGGCGGTCGACAGCGTCGAACTTCTTGCTCGCTTCGTCGAGGCGGCCGGCATTCATATTGGCCAGGCCCTGGTTGTAGAGAACGTCCGCCGGCTCGGTCTGGTCGACGTAAGTCGCCAGGTTGACATCCTTCTCGGACGACATGCAGGCCGACAGCACGAGCGAAGGAACAACCACCGACAGCGCCAGCAGAACAGCACGACGCGGCGCTACCGATTGACCAACTCGCGAAAAAAACATGTTTGAATTCCGCCCCTTCGGCGTCGTTTCGGTCCGGGCCGAAGCCATAAACCATTATCCCCTTGCCCGGCAACGCTATGTCCGGCCAATCGCACATTTTTGTGGCGACCGTCGGGCACCGTGATCGGCGCGCAATTTGGCGCCCCGGTGATGCATTAATACCACAAAGGAGTACCCCGCATCAAACCCGGCGACTCACAAGCGATTCTGCCTCATCGGTCGCAAAGGAACCGTTTACGGCCCGCAAAACCTGGAAACGCCGCGTCGGCGCCTCAGGCAGGCTGCCTGAGGCCGATCACGGCGATGTCAACCTTGAGATCAAGGCGCCGGATCTAAGATTAGATGACCCAAGGCGCGTAGACCGGCCGGCTGACGGCGATCATTTCAGCGACACGGCCACGCTCGCGGCGCCGCGTCTCGACGATTTCGAAGGCCGTATGGTCGGACAACAGTCGGCGCAACGCCGAAGCGTTCATCCGGTGGCCGCCGCGATAGGAGCGGAAACAGCCGATGAAACGCGCGCCGGCCAGCGCCAGGTCGCCCATCGCGTCGAGCGTCTTGTGGCGGGCGAATTCATTAGGATAGCGCAGTCCGCCGACATTGATGACGCGATTGTCGTCACCGATGACCAGCGAATTTTCCAGCGACGAGCCGAGCGCATAGCCGGCGGCCCACAGCCGCTCGACGTCCTTCATGAAGCCGAAGGTACGGGCTCTGGCGATATCGCTGCGGAAGACATCGGGGTTGATGTCGGAAGCGAATTGCTGCCGGCCGATCGCCGGGCTTTCGAAATCGATCTCGACCTCGAAGCGCGTGCCGTCATAGGGCCGGAACTCGGCCCAGGACGCGCCGGCCTCGACGCGCACCGGCTTCATCACGCGGATATAGCGGCGCTTGACCGCCAGCGTCTCGATACCAGCCTGGTCGAAAGCCTCTACGAAGGCCATCGCGCTGCCGTCGAGGATAGGAACCTCGGACCCGTCGATCTCGATGACCAGATTGTCGATGCCAAGCCCGAACACCGTGGCCATGAGATGCTCAATGGTGGCGATATGCGCGCCGGCCGGGTCGCCAAGCATGGTGGAAAGATCCGTGGCGCCAACCTCCGCGACCAGGGCGCGGAACTCGTGGCCTTCATCGCCATTCGAAAGATGGAAGACAATGCCCGTGTCGGCGTCGGCGGGCAGGAAATGCACGGTGACGGGTTTGCCGCTGTGGACGCCGATACCGGTCAACGTCGCACGCAATTTCACTGTGGTCTGATAGTCGTGCAAGACAAACCCCATAGCCCAAAATGCCTGTGTCCGCTTTGTCAGCCTCGAACATCTTGCGGCAAATGGGGCGTCTGGCGTCCACACGAATGCGGCAAAACAAACAAGAGCTTTGCGGCTCTGGTATGATCGGCAGGCAGGGCTACTCCCCGAATCCCTGCAGGCCGATTTGATCGCACGGAAGATAATGACCCGCCGGGGAGACTCCAAATCACGGTTTCTTACCCCGTGTAACCACGGAAAAGTGCAAGGAAAACCCGGCAACACTTTGTTTTCAATATGCTTTGAATGAAAACAGGCAGACGATCGGCTCGTCTGCCTGTTAACAACCGTCACATAACGTTAACGATCAGCGGCCCGCTGTATCGACGCAGTGGGCCGCCGTATCCGCTCAATTGGCCTGGCGGCGCAGGAATGCCGGAATCTCCAGCTGGTCGTCTTCCTGGACCGTGCGGCTCTGCGGCGTCAGCCGGCCCTGATCGTCAAGCTGGCCACGGCGCGGCGCGTAGAGCGCTGGATCCTGGCTGGCGAGACGGCGCATTTCCGGCGCCGCCTGACGCAGCTTCGGCTCGCGCGGCTGCGCTGGCTGAAGCCGGGCAGGCTCTTCCTCACGGCGGGTGAGGCCGTTGGTCAGCCGCTTGATCAGGCCCATCGGACCGCTGTTCTCATGGTCGGCGGGACGGCTCTTGGCCTCGACTTCGGCCCTTACGACCGGCGGAAAGTCTTCCACGCGCGGCATACGCTGCGGTGCTGCCGCCATCGGCTGGGGCATCTCGCGCTGCGGCGCGGGCTGCATGACCTGCTGCGGCACGACCGGCTGCGGACGCGGCTGGGCCGGCGGTGCCTGGAAGATCTTGCTCTGCGGCTGGAAGTCGTCGATGGGAGCCGGGCGCTGCTGCGCCATCGCTGCCGCGTTGGCCTCGGCGAGCTGGATCGCCTCGGCTACCGGATCAACGGCGCGCGGCTCGTAGATCGGCTGCTGCACGGCTGCCGGTCGGCCGTCGACAGCCGGCGCTGCGGGACGGCTAACGGGCTTCTGCGGTGCGGTGCGGATCGAAATCGGTGCTGCAGCGATTTCAGCCGCCGACTTGTCGATGCCGGTGGCGACCACCGAGACGCGGATGACGCCTTCCAGCTCCTCGTCGAAGGTGGCGCCCAGGATGATGTTGGCGTCCTGGTCGACTTCCTCGCGGATGCGGGTCGCGGCTTCGTCGACTTCGAACAGGGTGAGGTCGCGGCCGCCGGTGATCGAGATCAGCAGGCCCTTGGCGCCCTTCATCGAGGTCTCGTCGAGCAGCGGATTGGCGATAGCAGCCTCGGCGGCGGCCATCGCGCGGCCCTCGCCCGAAGCCTCGCCGGTGCCCATCATCGCCTTGCCCATCTCGCGCATCACCGAACGCACGTCGGCGAAGTCGAGGTTGATCAGGCCTTCCTTGACCATCAGGTCGGTGATGCAGGCAACACCGGAATAAAGCACCTGGTCGGCCATGGCGAAGGCGTCGGCGAAGGTGGTCTTGTCATTGGCCAGCCGGAACAGGTTCTGGTTGGGGATGACGATGAGCGTGTCGACGCATTTCTGCAGTTCCTCGATGCCCATGTCGGCCGTCTTCATGCGGCGCTGGCCTTCGAAATGGAACGGCTTGGTGACGACGCCGACGGTGAGGATACCCTTTTCGCGGGCGGCGCGCGCAACGACCGGAGCAGCACCCGTGCCGGTGCCGCCGCCCATGCCGGCGGTGACGAAGCACATATGCGTGTTGGTGAGATGGTCGAGGATCTCATCGATGCACTCTTCCGCCGCCGCGCGGCCGACTTCCGGCTGCGAGCCGGCGCCGAGGCCTTCGGTGACATGCGCGCCGAGCTGGATGAGCCGCTCGGCCTTCGACATCGTCAGCGCCTGTGCGTCGGTGTTGGCCACCACGAACTCGACACCGCGCAGACCCGCGGTGATCATGTTGTTCACGGCATTGCCGCCGCCGCCGCCGACACCGAACACGGTGATGCGCGGCTTAAGCTCGGTGATGTCCGGCTTTTGCAGATTGATGGTCATTTCTTCGTCCTTTGCCTTTCCCGCCGCCTCGCCGCTGCGGCCGCCTGTGGGGCTGTCCCCGTCAATTAAAAACTGTCTCTCAACCACTGACTCATTCGATGCAGTTTTCCGCCTGTCCCGGTCATCCTGAAACCGGAAAGTCCCTTCGCCGAATGGCTCTCGAAGCTTGCCATCTGCGGATAGATCAGCAGTCCGACCGGCGTTGAGAACGCCGGCCCCTTGGCCGCTTCCGGCAGGCCGGCGACGCCAAGCGGGCGGCCGATGCGCACATTGCGTCCAAGGATGCGGCGCGCCGCTTCCGGCAGGCCGGACAGCTGGCTGGCGCCACCGGTGAGCACGACGCGTTTTCCCACGGCATTGCCGTAGCCGGATTTGTTCAGCCGGTCGCGCAGCAGTTCCAGTGTCTCATCGATGCGGGCGCGGATGATGCGCGTCATCACCGAACGCGGGATCTGCAGCGGCATCTCGCCTTCCTCGCCGATCGGCTGGATCGAAACGAGATCACGGTCGTCGGCGCTGCCCGGCAGCGCCGAGCCATGCATCACCTTCAGCCGCTCGGCGGCGTCGAGCGACGTCGACAGCCCCTTGGCCATGTCGAGCGTGACATGGTTGCCGCCGATGGCGATGGCATCGCCATGCACGAACTTGCCTTCCGAGAACACCGAGATCGTCGTGGTGCCGCCGCCCATATCGATGCAGGCAGCTCCCATTTCGAGCTCGTCATCGACCAATGCGGCAAGCCCGCTGGCATAGGGTGTCGCCACCATGCGCTCGACCGACAGATGCGAGCGGTTGATGCAAAGCTCGAGATTGCGCATCGGCGCTGCGTCACCCGTCAAGACATGCATGTCGACGCCAAGTGCGTCGCCGACCATGCCGCGCGGATCGCGCATGCCGCGCTCGGCATCCAGCGAAAAGCCGACGGGCAGAGAATGAACCACCTCGCGCTCGGCCCTGAGCGCCTGCTTGGCGCCGGCGGAGAGCACGCGCTTGATGTCGGCTTCCTCGACCTGATGGCCGCCGAGATTGATGGTTGCCGAGAAAGCTTCGCTCTTCAGCCGGCCGGCCGTCATGTTGACGATCAGGGAATCGACGGTCAGCCCGGCCATGCGCTCGGCCGCGTCGACGGAGAGCCGAATGGCATGTTCGGCACGATCGAGGTCGACCACGACGCCCGACTTCACGCCTTGCGATTTCTGATGTCCGATGCCGATCACCTGGATGCGGTGCGAACGTCCGCGCAAAAGCTTGCCGTCCTCGTTCGGCTTGAGCTTGGCCACCACGCAGCAAACCTTGCTCGAACCGACATCGAGCACGGTGAGCGTGCCGGACCGGCGCGAAGAAGCGTCACCATTGCCGCCAAGCCAGCTCATATCTTCGTCCCCGCCTTGCGCTTGGTCAGGCTCTTTGGCTTTTCATTGAGCGAGGCTTCGCGCTGCGTCGCGGCCTCCGGCGACAATTCCAGCACCAGCCGATCGGGCAGCCGCATGTCGACGCCGACGATGTCGCGAGCGAGAATGCCATTGTCATGGTCGAGCTTGACGAGTTCGGCCATCGCCTGATCCTCGTCGTCCTCCGGCAATTTGATGGTGATGCCGTTCTCGAGCCTCAGGTCCCAGCGCCGCTCGCCGACCCGGATGTAGCCTTTGACCCGCGCGGCGAGTTCTGGATAGCGCTTGATCTTCTCCAGGAAACCAGGCGCCTGCGCCGGCGCGCCGGTACCGATGATCAACGGCAGCAAGGCCTGCTTGCCGCCCGAGAAAGGCGCAATCACTTCGCCTGAGCGTTCGATGACCGAGAGATCGTTGCCCTGCTGCCAGAGCGCGAACGGCTCACGCTCATCGATGCGCACTTCGAGCGTATGCGGATAGATCTTGCGCACCGCGGCGCCCTCGACCCAGGGCAGCGTCGCGATGCGTTCGCGCGCGGCTTCCGCATCGAAGCCTATCAGCGAGGTCCAGCCATCGAGACCAATCCGGTCAAGCACGTCGATCTCGGATGTCTGGCGGTTGCCGATCACCTTGATCTGGTCGACGGCAAAACCGGTGCGCGCGGTGACACCTTGCACGATGCTGTCGCCGTAACCGCCGATATAGGCGCCGTAGGCGCTGCTCGAAGCGATCAGCGCGGCGGACAGGATCGCTGCCGCAAAGCGCGGCGCCTCGTACTCGCCGCCACAGAGGCGCGCAAGCACGCGAACCGGCCGGCGCAGCTGGCGCGGCAGGACGAAATGGTCGAACGACAGCGGCATGCCGAACAGAGCGGAACCAGCCGCACCGCCTTTGCCCTGTCCCCATCTCAACGCAGACACGAAGCGTCCTCCACCATCCAACTCAACAAATCGCCGAACGAGTGTCCCGCTTGCGCGGCGATTTCAGGCACCAGAGACGTCGGCGTCATGCCCGGCTGGGTGTTGACCTCAAGCCAGACAATCTCGCCATTTTCGGAGTGGCGATCGTCGTAACGGAAGTCCGACCGGGAGACGCCCCGGCAACCGATGGCAAGATGAGCCTTAAGGGCCAGTGTCTGTATTTTTTGGTAAATATTCGGTGAAATTTTAGCAGGGATTTCGTGTTTTGATCCGCCAGGCACGTATTTTGAATCGTAGTCGTAGAAGGAATGGCCGGTCGGGATGATCTCGCAGACGCCAAGCGCCACGTCGCCCATCACCGCGCAGGTCAACTCGCGCCCATGGATGTAGCGCTCGACCATGACGATCTCGCCATATTTCCACTCCGACGAGCCGATCAGTTGCGGCGGATGCGACTGCCCTTCATGCACGATGACGACGCCGAAGCTCGAGCCTTCATTGACGGGCTTCACCACGTAAGGCGGCTTCATCGGATGCTTGTTCTGGACGGCGAAGCGGTTGATCACCTTCGATTCCGCGACCGGAACGCCGGCCGCCTTGGCAACTTTCTTGGACTGCTCCTTGTTCATGGCCAGCGCCGAAGCGAGCACGCCCGAATGAGTGTAGGGAATTCCGAGATATTCGAGAATTCCCTGAATGGTGCCGTCCTCGCCGAACGGGCCGTGCAGCGCATTGAAGGCAACGTCGGGCTTGAGCTCGGCAAGCACAGCCCCAACATCGCGCGACACATCGACACGGGTGACCTGATAGCCTTCATTCTCGAGCGCATCCGCACATGCCTTCCCCGAGGACAGAGACACGGGCCGCTCCGAGGAGAATCCACCCAGAAGGACAGCCACATGCTTCTTCTTCATCCCGTCATCCCCTCTCACGCCGGGCCTGCAACCGATATTCCCGCACCGCATTCCCAGGCATTGAGTCCGAGTCTTCCGGCAGGTTGCCCCCCAGACGGAAAACGCGACTTAACGCGTCGAACGACTCAAATCAGGAAACGCTTTAAAGCAGAGAATCAGAGAGTTGATTCGCTGGCAAGTGCCTATGATTCCGACAGATTCACTTTCCGCGAAAACACGCGAGAAAAGTGTGTTGTTGAGTCTTTGCGGCAACGGTTGACACCGTCGCAGAGGGCCGAAGTTCAAGTACTACTTGAACTTCGTGAGGCGCCGAGATGTGTCGAGATTCAGGTCAGGCCGAGCCGAGAGCGGTCGCTTTCAAGAACCGGCTTACGCCGGCCGTAGCTTTCATAGAGCGGAAACACTTAAGACGGCTTCGGCCGGCGAAGGCTGGAGCGGAGCGTACTTAGGTACGTGAGCATCGGAAGCGCAGATAGCCGCCGTTCGCAGGCCGGCCTCACCTGAATATCGACACATCTCAA
>JAEKLU010000305.1 GCA_019509685.1 Mesorhizobium sp.
GTTCCCCAGAACCAGACGATGCCTGCGGCCGAGCCCAGGATCGCGGCGATCCAGATGATCGTATCGCGGATCGCCGGCCCGTCGGAGCGCTGCATGAGCGCCTTCATCTCCTTGCGCGGCACGTCGGTGTGGTACCACTCGGCCGACGCCAGCCCGGTCTCGATGGCAAGCCGCGTGCTCTCGCCGACCAGGCTGTAATCGCGTTTTGTCTTGGCGGCCGTCGCCATTATCGTCTCGCCCTGCCCTAGAGCATGATGCCGAAAAGTGTGAAGCGGTTTTCGGACGACATCATGCTCTCTCTTTTGATCTAGAGTCCGTTGGCACGGAATTTCCCGTCGAGGAATTTCTTCGCGCGCGGCACGTCGTCCTCGGTCAGATGCTCGATGATCACCGGGATGTTCGGATGCTTCTCGCTGAGCCGCTTCAGGTAAAGGTCATAGTTCAACGCGCCGAGCCCCGGCGCCGGCAATTCGATCTCGCCGACGCCGCGGAACGTCAACCCTTCATGCGCGTCCGCGTCGCCGATATCGGCGTGCTTCTCCGTCTTGTCGCTGCCTGAGCGCTTGACGTCCTTGGCATGCGCTATTTTGATCTTGTCGGTCAGCGTGTCGAACACCTGGTTCAGCACCTGGTCCATGCGGTCGATGTTGTGCGCCTCAAAATAATTGGTCGGGTCCATCAACAGGCCGAGGCCCGGATGGTCGACCTGGGCAAACATCCTGACCGTCTCCTCGACCGAGCCGACAACATTGTTGACATAGGTCTCGAGCAGGAAGACCGCGCCGTGGTCGTAGGCGGTCTGGGCAAGATCCGAGATCACCTTGCGGCATTCCTCGAACCCTTCCTCGGTCTTGTTCTTCGGGTGATGCACCCAGTCGGACTCGGTGTTGTAGGTGCCGGTCTCGGAAATCACATAGGGCGAGCCGAAATCGCGCGCGTTGCGGATGGTCTCCTTGAGATAGCCGACGCGTTTTTCGCGCTCGCCTTTGTCGGGATGGATGATGTTGGTGTAGCCCGAGATGCAGCATATAGGCAGATTGTGGTCGCGGAATGTGTCGCGCACCGTCCTTGCCTTGTCCCTGGTGATCTGCCCAGCCGACAGGTCGACATCCTTGAAGTGGAGGTCGAGCTGCACCGTGTTGAAACCGAGCGCGCGGATGCGCCTGGCGGTTTCCTCCAGCTCGTAGGGGAAATAGCCTGTGAAGATACCTGCCTGCATCATGAGGTGAAGTCCTCCCGGTAAGCGATTCAGTTGCCCTGTCTTTTGGTCGTGCCTTTAGCCACCTAAGCGACAGGGATTTCGGAGAGCCTGATCGTGCGGGCTTCCGCCATCGAGCGGTAGCCCGCCTCGACCAGGGCCATGGTCTTGACGTTGTCGGCGACGGAGAGCGCCGGTGGCGTGCCGGTCTTCAGCGCATATTGCAGCTGCTCCATGACGCCGATAAAGGCCTGCGGGAACCACATCGTCTCCCAACTGGGGGACACCCATTCGCCGCCGGTCGTCTCAGCTGAGGCATAGGTCAACGTCGAGGCAACACCTTTCGGCCAACCGATCGTGCCTTTGGCCACGCCCTTGGTGCCGTCGACGCGCCAGTGGATATGCTGGTCGTCCTCATAGCCTTCCTGGCGCGGGCCGGACCAGACATCCTCCAGCGATACGGCAAGCACCCCGGAGGCAAAGCGCAAGGTCGAGACCGTGATGCCGTCCGAATGCTGAAACTCAGTGCGCGGATCTTTCCGCGTCAACGTCGTGATCTCGTCCGGATCGCCGAACAGGAAGCGCAAAACGTCGAGATGGTGCACGCTCATATTGGCAAGCGTCAGCCGGTCGTAACCGGCAAGGAAGCTCTGCCAGTGCGGGATGGCGTGCATGTCGATCTGCGCAAACACGATCTCGCCCAGCGCGCCGCTGTCGATGATCTGCTTCAAGACGCGCATCGACTGGTCGTAGCGCATGTTCTGGTTGACCGAGAGGATCTTGCCGGAGGCCGCCGCCTCGTCACGCAGCTTGACCGCTTCCTCGACCGACAGCGCCAACGGCTTCTGCGCCAGGATCGCCTTGATGTGGTTCTGCTTCAGCGCGTGGCGGATCAGCGCCGGCTGCAGGTCGGGCGGAAAGGCAAGGTCGACGATTTCGACAGTCTCGTCCTCGATCAATTGTTCCGGCGTGTCGTGGAGGGTCGGAATGCTCCAGCGGTCCGCCACCTTCCGCGCATTCGCCCTGGTGCGCGAAGCGATGGCGACGACCGGGAAGCCGGCTTCGTGATAAGCGGCCAGATGGCATTCGGCCATGATCATGCCGGCGCCGATGCAGCCGATCCGGTAGTCCTTGACCCGGACGCTTACGTCCGGCTCGAAACCCATGCTCGCCATCCATTCCTCCCGTCGAGGATTGGATATAGCGCGATGGTCCGGCCCTCAGCCAAGGCCCGCGCCATCATTTCCCATCAGCGATCGTCAGCTTGCCGCGATCAGCACCGTGCTGTCCGGCGACCAGCTCAGCACCACGGGCTCACCCTCGGCCAGCCGCTCGGCGCCGGTGTTTTGCACGATCACCTTCAGCGTCTGGCCGGCGCGGTCGACGAAATAGGTGCTGTTGTTGCCGGCGA
The DNA here is from genome assembly GCA_019509685.1 of Mesorhizobium sp. Next base: position 2,610 of record JAEKLU010000305.1, read on the forward strand.
AGATACGCTTCGAGACCTGCCCCGTGAGCGAGTTGGCATTGCCTGCATCGGCCTTTGCAGCGCCCGTCGAGATCTGGATGCGCTCCGGCCGCACCGCACAGCTCGCCTTCACTCCGGCCGACAGCGCAGGCCCGGAGGTCGCGGCGATCGTCGTGCCGTCCGGCAGCTTGATGCCGGAGCCGGTCGCGTCGCCGCGAAAGATGTTGGCGTCGCCGAGGAAGGTCGCGGCAAACTCGCTCTGCGGCCGGTCGTAGATTTCTTCGGGCGGCCCTTCCTGCACCAGCCGGCCGTCGCGCAGGATACCGATGCGGTCGCTCATCGTCAGCGCCTCTTCCTGGTCATGCGTGACGAAGATGGTGGTGATGCCGATCTCGCGCTGGATGCGCTTCAATTCGATCTGCATGTCGACGCGCAGCGCCTTGTCGAGCGCGCCGAGCGGCTCGTCGAGCAACAGCACGCGCGGCTTGGTGACGATCGCGCGGGCGAGAGCGACACGCTGGCGTTGACCGCCGGAGAGTTGGTACGGCTTGCGGCCACCGAGCTTGCCAAGCTGCACCAGGTCGAGCGCGCGCTGCACCTCCGTGGCGATCGTCGCTTTGGCTTCGCCGCGCACCGACAGCCCGAAGGCGACATTGTCGGCGACGCTCATGTTGGGGAACAGCGCATAGTTCTGGAACACCATGCCGATGCGTCGTTTTTCGACCGGCACGCGCTCGACACTTTCGCCGCCGATGGCGATGCGGCCGGAGTCGGGAAAATCGAAACCGGCGATCTGCCTCAGCAACGTTGTCTTGCCGCTGCCTGACGGCCCGAGCAGCGCATAGAAGCCGCCATCGGCGAAATCGATGGAAACATCGTCCAGCGCTTTGTGCGCGCCAAAACTGCGGGAGACGTTCGCGACCTGGACGCCAGCCATTATTTCTCTCCGCCAAATTTGAAGAAGCGTGCCGTGAGCAGCATCAGCGCCATCGACACCACGATGATGATTGTCGACACCGCGTTGATCTCGGGCGTGAAACCCTTGCGGATCGCGGCGTAGATTTCGACTGGCAGCGTCGTCTGTCCCGGCGTCGATAGGAAATACGAAACCACGAACTGGTCGAACGACACCGCGAAGGCAAACAGTCCGCCGGCGATCACACCGGGCATGATCCAGGGCAAGGTCACGCGCATGGTCACCTGCCATTGGTTGGCGCCGAGCGAGCGCGCCGCCTCTTCCAGTTCCGGCGCGAAAGTCTGCAGACGCGCCGAGACGACGACGATGACATAGGGCAGCGCCAGCGCGACATGGCCAAGCAGGATGGCGAACAGCCCACGGCCGATGCCGACGCCGAAGAAGAAGATCAGCATGGCCGTGCCGGTGATCAGCCACGGGATCGCGATCGGCGGGAAGAGCAGCGCCTGCAGCACTTTCTTGCCGCGGAATTCGTAGCGGTAGAGCGCAAGCGAGGCCATCGAGCCCAGCACTGTCGAGATGATCGTGGTGATGACCGCGATCTCGATGCTGTTCCAGGTCGCCGCGATCAGCTGGTCGTTCTGCCACAGCGAGGCATACCAATCC
>JAEKLU010000263.1 GCA_019509685.1 Mesorhizobium sp.
TACCAGCCTGCGGTCGAAGCAGAACCGAAGGGACCGAAATATTCCTGGCGGCGTAAGCGCGCTGGACCAGAATGACGTTCGGTTGAACCGTCATCCTTATCCAGTCCTTTGTCGGAGCATGATCTTCTCCGAAAACCGGTCCCCACTTTTCGGCATCATGCTCTGACTGACGCGGCGGCATCTTTACAAGCCTTGTCGGCAGGCATTCTCTCGGCGGAACGGACGGAAACATCCGCCGGGAGGAGAGAATGCGCTACGACTACGTGATCGCCGGCGGCGGCTCCGCCGGCTCGACGCTTGCCGCAAGGCTGTCCGAGGACCCATCGAAGACGGTCTGCCTGATCGAAGCCGGCGGCAACGGCCGGGATCTCCTGATCCGCGCGCCGGCGGGCATCATCGCGCTCCTGCCCGGTCGGCCGAAGATCAACAATTGGGCTTTCGAGACCGTGCCGCAAGCGGGGCTTAACGGCCGCAAGGGCTACCAGCCACGCGGCAAGGCTCTCGGCGGCTCGAGCGTCATCAATGCCATGCTCTACACGCGCGGCCACCGCCGCGACTATGACGAATGGGCCGAGCTCGGCTGCGAGGGCTGGTCGTGGGACGAGGTGCTGCCCTATTTCCGACGCGCCGAAGGCAACCAGCGCGGCACTGATGCGCTGCATGGCGGCGAGGGACCGCTGAGGGTCGGCGAGCAGCAGGAGCCGCGCGCCATCTCCCGGGCTTTCGTCGAGGCCTGCGGCGAAAATCAGATCAGGCGCAACGACGATTTCAACGGGCCGGAGCAGGAAGGGGCGGGGCTCTATCAGGTGACACAGTTCTGGGGCGAGCGCCGCAATGGCGAACGCTGCTCCGCGGCCGCCGCCTATTTGCATCCGGCGATCGACCGACCGAACCTGACCGTCATCACCGGCGCGCATGCCACCGGGCTGGTGTTCGACGGCAAGCGCGCCACCGGTCTGCGCTACCGCAAGGGCAAAGGCGAAGCCGTGGCGGAGGCCGGGCGCGAGGTGATCTTGTGCGGCGGCGCTTTTGGCTCGCCGCAGCTGCTGCTGCTGTCCGGCATCGGCCCGGCTTCCGAGCTTGCGGCGCATGGCATACCGGTCGTCCACGAACTGCCCGGCGTCGGCAAGAACCTGCAGGACCATCTCGATTTCATCCTGGCCTGGAAGTCGAGGGAGACCGACCTGGCTGGCATCGGCCTGCGCGGCCTGCCGGCGCTGATCCGGCATATGCTGCGCTGGCGCAAGGACGGCTCCGGCATGATCGCCACGCCCTATGCCGAAGGCGGCGCCTTCCTCAAATCCGATCCGGCGATCGAGCGGCCCGATTTGCAGCTCCACTTCTGCATCGCCATCGTCGACGATCACGGTCGCAAGCTGCATATGGGCTACGGTTTTTCATGCCATGTCTGCGTGCTGAGGCCGCATTCGCGCGGCGAGGTCGGACTATCGAGCGCCGACCCACTGGCGCCGCCGCGCATCGACCCGCGCTTCCTCTGCGACGAGCGCGACGGCGACCTCCTGCTCAAGGGCGTCAGGATGATGCGCGCCATATTGGAGGCGCCGGCGCTGGCAAAATACCGCCAGAAGGAAATCTACACGGCGGGGGCTTCCAGCGATGCCGAATTGATGGCGCATATCAAGGCGCGCGCCGACACGATCTATCACCCCGTTGGCACCTGCAAGATGGGCGTCGACAACATGGCCGTCGTCGATCCACAGCTCAAGGTACGGGGGCTCGAAAGGCTGCGCGTCGTCGATGCCTCGGTCATGCCGAAATTGATCGGCGGCAACACCAACGCACCGACGATCATGATCGCCGAAAAGGCGGCGGACATGATCCGAGCCGCGGGTTGATTTTCGCCCTTGTGGTCGGACCAGAAAATTTCATTCTGGGACTATCTCACCGGCGTGGCGGGTTATCTCGCCAATTAGAATTTTTTCTGGTCAGACCACCTTGCCGATTTCCTCTTCCTCTTTCTGCGGCTTGCCCTTAGGATAGGTCTATTATTTCACGTCTCGAAATAAATAACCGGCAAGGGAGGAAGGCATGGCAGGCAAGAAAATATTGATGCTCGTTGGCGAGTTCAGTGAAGAATACGAGATTTTCGTCTTTGAACAGGCGATGCACGCGGTTGGCCACACCGTTCACGTGGTTTGCCCGGACAAGAAAGCCGGCGATGTGCTGAAGACCTCGCTGCACGATTTCGAGGGCCACCAGACCTATACGGAAAAGCTCGGCCACGACTACATCCTCAACAAGACCTTTGCCGAGGTGAACCCGGCCGATTACGACGCGGTCTACGCGGCCGGCGGGCGCGGTCCGGAATACATTCGCATCGACAAGCGCGTGCAGGCGCTGGTCAGGCATTTCCATGAGGCAGGAAAGCCGATCTTCACCATCTGCCATGGCGTGCAGATCCTGATCGCCGTCGACGGCGTGGTGCGCGGCCGCGAGGTCGCGGCGTTGCACTATTGCGAACCGGAAGTGACGCTTGCCGGCGGCATCTATATCGACGTTTCGCCAACCGGCGCGCATGTCGACGGCAATCTGGTTTCAGCCAAGGGTTGGCCCGGCCTTGCCGCTTTCATGCGGGAATGCCTGAAAGTGCTCGGCACGGAAATCCGTCACGGTGAAACGTTGATGCGTGACGAGCGGCAAGCCGCATAATTGGTTCAGCCGGCAGCTTCAGGTCAACCCCCTGACTGCAAGTAAAAAGCGGCCGGACTGCTATTGACGCCGTCCGCCGCCCGCCTGGACCTTGTCGAGGCGGTCGAGCAAATCCTTGAGTTGCCTGGGTGTTTCTTTCTGCAGACGGAATTCGGGTATCGTGCGCAAGAAGCGCTTCGTCGCCTCGGTGCCCATTTGCCGCCTGATATCGGCGGCAAGATCAGCGCGCCTGTTATCGTTGTTGCCGTTCATCGTCCCAAAAATCCTATGTCGACTTCGAAACTCTTGCAGCATGGCAATGGTTCCCGCATCTTGCCTCAAGAGCAAGCAAAGCTGGCCGATACGGTAAAATTTGAATTAATTTGGAACGATCGGCGATATTGGCCAGTCGGCGCTTAGCTCTTGATTTTTGGCCCCCAAACCTCGATATCGGGCGCAAATCCAGAACCAATGCGAATGATGGGAAACGGCGATGAGCGACCAGACAAAAGACGAACGCGCGCCCGAGGAAATCGAAGCCACCCAGGCTTCCGGCGAACGTGCGGAAGGCGGCGTCGACGGCGACTATGAAGCGCTTGTGCGGCTGCTGAAGGAAAACGAGGAACTGAAGGACCGCGCGCTGCGCACTGCCGCGGAAATGGAAAATCTGCGCCGTCGCACCGCGCGCGACGTGCATGACGCGCGCAGCTACGCGGTGGCGAATTTCGCCCGCGACATGCTGTCGGTGTCGGACAATCTGCGCCGCGCGCTGGATGCCATACCGGCCGAGGCGAAGGCCGCGGGTGATGCCGGCTTCAAGGCGCTGATCGAGGGCGTCGATCTCACCGAACGCGCCATGCTTTCGGCGCTGGAGCGCCACGGCGTCAAGAAGCTGACGCCGGAAGGCGAGAAGTTCGATCCGAACTTCCACCAGGCGATGTACGAAGTGCCCAATCCGGACGTTCCGGCCGGCACCGTCGTCCAGGTGGTGCAGCCCGGTTATTCGATCGGCGAGCGGGTGCTGCGTCCGGCCATGGTCGGCGTCGCCAAGGGCGGCCCGAAGGCTGCCGCCGAGGCCCCTGTCGAGCCGGGACCTGTGAACGAGCAGGCCGAGAAGGATGCGTGAGAGTGAGTAGCGAATAGGGAGTAGCGAATAGCGAATAGCGAATAGGGAGTCAGATACTTATCCACGGCTTCGTGCTAGTTCCCTACTCACTATTCGCTACTCACTATTCGCTACTCGCTCACTCATGAACCCCATCGACCTCCTCGACTATGCCGGCGTCGCCGTCTTCGCGGCGACGGGCGCGCTTGCCGCTTCGCGCAAAGAGCTCGACATTATCGGCTTCCTGTTCCTGGCCAGCGTCACCGGCATCGGCGGCGGAACGTTGCGCGACGTCATCCTCAACCTGCCGGTATTCTGGGTCGCCAACAGCGGCTATGTGCTGATCTGCGCCGTGGTGGCGGTGCTGGTCTTCTTCAGCGCGCACCGCTTCGAGTCCCGCTACAAGCTGCTGCTGTGGCTCGATGCCGTCGGGCTTGCCGCCTTCTCGGTGATGGGCGCGGCCAAGGGGTTGGCGATCACCGGCTCACCCGTCGTGTCGGTCGTCATGGGCGTGCTGACGGCGACCTTCGGCGGCATCTTGCGCGACCTGCTCGCGGGCGAGCCGTCCGTGCTGCTGCGGCCCGAAATCTACGTCACGGCGGCGCTCGCCGGCGCCACCATCTTTACGCTTGGCGATCTAACCGGCCTGCCGGCGCTGCTTTCGAGCCTGCTAGGCTTCGCGGCCGCCTTCCTGGTGCGCGGCGGCGCGCTCAAATTCGGCTGGTCGTTTCCGGCGTATCGGAGTCGGCCGGGGCGACGGCCGGAGGATATTCCGTGAAGGAGCGAATAGCGAGTAGCGAATAGGGATTACAGGGAACAAATCCCGCTACTTTCTTCTATTCGCTATTCGCTATTCGCTATTCGCTAAGCCGCGAAGCGCTGGCCTTCGCCGCCATAATAGTTGACGTAGCGGGCGCCGATCTCCTTGACCGGCATGACGACAAAGACGTCGACGGTCGAGAATTCATGATCGATGACGCAGCCATCGCCGATGCGGGCGCCGACGCGCAGATAACCCTTGACCAGCGGCGGCATCGCGGCGATCGCCGCCTTAGCGTTCACCGCCTCGATCGGCATCAGGTCCATCGAACAGTAGCGGCTGGCAACGGCCCGGACATCCCAGGCGGAATCGGTGCGGCAGTGATGCGCGAGATAGGTCAAAGCCTCGGCATGGGCGGCCGGCACGATGCCGTGGAAGGACGCGCAGCCGGTCATGACGCCGATGCTGTAATGGTTGATGTAGGCCCAGATGCCTTGCCAGAGCGCCTCGATGGTGCGCTTGGAGCGGTATTCCTTGAGAACGCAGGAGCGGCCGAGCTCAAGGAAACGCTGGCCGGGGTGGCGCGCGATCAGCTTGGTCAGTTCGAACTCGCCCTCGGAATAGAAGCCGCCGGCCGCCGTGGCGATCTCCTGCCGCAGCAGCCGATAAGTGCCGACGATGCGGCGATGCTCGGGGCCGGGCAGGGTGGTATCCAACACCAGAAGATGATCGCAAAGCGGATCGAAACGGTCGGCATCCCGCCGGTCCTGGGCCTGGAACAGATCTTTCCTCGCGCCGAGCTCGTCATAAAATACCCGGTAGCGCACTTCCTGGGCGGCGGCGATTTCGGCCTCGTTGCGGGCAAGCCGCACTTCGAGGTTGCCGATACGGCCCAGCGGTGCACCGCTTGCGACAGCATCGGCGGTACGGGCGGCGAGCAGGGCGCCGCCAGCATTTGGCCGAGTGTCACATTCCGGCATGACTGTATGCACGAGTGATTCTCCTTCGAGCCATCCCTCTTGGCACGGGGATACGGTGTAGGTGCAACAGGATTGTGACAGTACCGTGATACGAGAGGACGGGCAATACTTCGCCGGCTGGCAATTACCCTCAACCGGCTACCTTACGGTTGGAAAACCCAGGCAATCCAAGGCATTCGGCGGTTAAAAATTTCGTTACCGCCGGGTCCCGCTGAAATCGGGACGGCCGCTCCGTTTGGTTGGGCAGGACGTATCCGAAAACCGATTCCAGTTTCGGGATTGTAAACTAGGCCGCGACCTGGCCCTCGACGGCCTGGACAAGCGCATCCGGATCGAGCGGCTTGGTGACGAAGCCGCTGGCGCCGTGGGCGAGCACCGCGTGGCGGGTTTTTTCCTGGCTGTCGGCCGAGAGCACCATGATCGGGACCGGCGAAACGGCCATCGCTTCCTCGTGGCGACGGATGGCGGCGATCGCGTCGAGCCCATCCATGACCGGCATATGCAGGTCCATCAGCACCACGTCAAAGCGGTGCTTGACCCCTGCTTCGGTAACGGCGTCGACCGCCGCCTTGCCGTTGCCGACGATCCTGACGCGATGGCCCGCCTTGAGAAGGGTGGCGCGCGCGAGCATGGCATTGATGTCATTGTCCTCGGCGATCAGCACCGACAGGCCGTGGTCGCGCCGACGCACGGAGGAACCGCCGCGCGGCTGCGGCTGCGGCTTGGCAAGTGTCGGAGCATGGCTGGTCAACAACACGCGCAGCAGCGTTTCGCCGCGCACCGGCCTGGCCAGGAAGGTAGCGTAGCCATTGGCGCGGAATTCACCGAGCATGCCGCGGTCGGTCGGAGCGATCAGCGTGATGGCTTCACAATCGGCAAAGCCGCCCTCGCGCAAGCGCCCGAGCATGCGCCCGTCGGCGTTCTCAAGCGTGGCGTCGATCAAGAGCACATTGCAGCCTGCCGCGAACGGCGCCGCCTGGCTGGGCGTCGCGGCGATCTCGACGCTGCCGCCATGGGCACGGATCGTGCGTGCGATGGCGTCGGCTTCGATCGCGTTTTTCGACACGATCACGGCGCGCCGGTCGGCAAGGATGTTGTGTCGGTGCTGCGGCGGTTCGGTTGCCTGGGTCGCCGGGAGCTCGAGGACGAATTCCGAGCCTTGACCGAGGCGGCTCGAAACCGAGATCGTGCCGCCCATGGCGGTCACCAGACGCTTCGAGATGGCAAGGCCCAGACCCGCGCCGCCATGTGCCCTGGTCGAGGTGCCGTCGGACTGCTCGAATTCCTCGAAGATACGCTCCATGTCCGCTTCGCGCAGTCCCGGTCCGCTGTCGGCGACGGTGAAGCAGATGTGGTCGGTGGTCTCGGTGCGGGCGCGCGCCACGGTGAGCAGCACACCGCCGGCGTCGGTGAATTTGACGGCATTGCCGATCAGGTTGAGCAGCACCTGGCGCACGCGGCCGGGGTCGGCGGTGATCATCTGCGGCACGTCGGGTTCGACATGGCAGCCGAGGCCGATGTTCTTGGCGTAGGCCTTTGAAGCCAGGAGCTCGATGATGTTGTCGGCGATCTCGCGCAGCGAAGTCGGCTGCGGCTCGGGTTCGAAGCGGCCGGCCTCGATCTTGGAATAATCGAGCAGATCCTCGATGAGGGCGAGCAATGCGCTGGCCGAGGTGGAGACCGCGCCGACATAGGTGCGCTGCTCCGGCGACAGGTCGGTGTCGGCAAGCAGCTTGGCCATGCCCATGATGCCGTTCATCGGCGTGCGGATCTCGTGGCTGACGGTGGCAAGGAAGCGCGATTTGGCCTGGCTTGCATATTCTGCCCGTTCTCGCGCGGTGATCAGCGAGGATTCGGCGCGCTTGCGCGCGGTGATGTCGCGGGCGATCGCCCGGTGCGAGACGGCGCCCGTGTCCTTGTCGCGCACCGACAATTCGATCCAGGAAAACCAGCGCGGGCCGTTCGGCGTGCGGATGGCGACATCGGTGGAACTGAGGCATTCATGATCGGAAAAGGCGGCGTCGGGAACGATGCCGACATCGATGCCAAGCTCGGAGAGCGTCTTGCCGGCCAGATCGCCGGGGTCGATGTCGACAAGCGAGGCAAAGACCCTGTTGGCGTAGACGATATGGCCGTCGCGGTCGCGATGGACGACGAGGTCGCCGAGCGCGTCGATCAGGCCGCGAAAGCGCTCCTCGCTCTCCTGCATCTCCCACATGCGGTCGGCGAGCGTCTCGATCTCGGCGCGGCTGCGGGCGGCCGTCTGCGCGAGCAACGCCGTGGTGCGGCGCTCGTCGCGGCGGTCGCGCAGATACATGGCAAGACCGGCAAGGCTCGTCGCGGCAAGGCCGACGGTGACGATGAGCGGCGCGCCGGTGAGATGAGCCAGCCCCGCCAGCACGGCAATGGCGACAATCGTCAGGAACGGCAGGCCTTCGTGGCTGGCAATCGGCAATTCGGGGGCCAGCGGCGGCGCCACAAGCCGCCGCCGCTTCGGCGCATCGGGGCTCGGCCCGTCAGCGCCTGCGGCCTTGCTGTCCTTTGTGATGCCGGAATCCGCGACCATGCGCGGACCATGTCAGACAGAGATTATGGAAGACTGGGGCGGAACGTTCGAATTTTAGCGATCGGGCGGATTCCGGCTGGAACGGCGCGCTACATATCGACCACGACACGGCCCCTGATCCTGCCTTCGACGATGTCGCGCGCGGCATCGACGATGCCGTCGAAACCGATCGTGCGCGACAGAGTGGACAGCTTCTTGAGGTCGAGATCGGTGCCGATGCGACGCCATGCTTCCAGGCGAACCGGCTTGGGCGCGTTGACGGAATCGATGCCGAGCAGCGAGACGCCGCGCAGGATGAAGGGGGCAACGCTCGACGGCAGGTCCATGCCGCCGGCCAGGCCGCAGGCGGCGATCGCGCCGCCATAGGAGGTCATCGACAATATGTTGGCGAGCGTGTGGCTGCCGACGGAATCGACGCCGCCCGCCCAGCGCTCCTTGGCGAGTGGCTTGGCCGGCTGGCTGAGCTCCTCGCGCGAGATCACCTCGGCGGCGCCGAGGTCGATCAGGTAGGGGCTTTCGGCGTTGCGGCCGGTCGAAGCGATGACATGATAGCCAAGGCTGGAGAGGATCGAGACGGCGACCGAACCGACGCCGCCGGCGGCGCCCGTCACCACCACCGGGCCACGTTCAGGCACGATGCCGTGGCGCTCCAGCGCCATGACCGAGAGCATTGCGGTGTAGCCCGCGGTGCCGACGGCCATCGCGTCATGCGCGCTCATGCCGTCTGGCAGCGGCACCAGCCAGTCGCCCCTGACCCGGGCGCGCCCGGCATAGGCGCCGTAATGTGTTTCACCCACGCCCCAGCCATTGAGGATCACCTTGTCACCCTTGCGCCAATCGGCGTGTGAGGAAGAGATCACGGTGCCGGCGAAATCGACCCCGGGCACCAGCGGCCAGCGGCGCACCACCGGCGCCTTGCCGGTGATGGCGAGCCCGTCCTTGTAGTTCACGGTCGTCGCCTCGACGGCGACGGTGACGTCGCCTTCCATCAGATCGGCTTCGGTGAGGTCGACGACATCGACGGATTGCTTCTTGTCGGCGTCGCGCGAAACGAGGATGGCCTTGAACGTATCGGACACTTTTCTTCTCCTCGGCTTCCGTGGGTCGTTGGACTGTGCGGCGACAGGCCCGCGCGGTCAATCTTGCGAAGGATTCGGCTGGCGCCGCCAGCCGATCAGTTCGTCGAAGACAATCAGCGCCGCCCCTACCGAAATGAAGGCGTCGGCGAGGTTGAACACGGCGAAGGACCAGACGGGCGTGTGGAACAGGACGTAATCGATGACGTGGCCGTAGACAGCGCGGTCGATCAGATTGCCGAGCGCGCCGCCGATGATCAGCGCAAAGCCGGTGCGGGCAACGAAATGGCCGACCGGCGTGCGTGTGGCGAGATAGAGCACGAAGGCGACGACCAGCACGGCGATCACCACCAGGCCGGTGTCGCCGAGGGAGGCGAACATCGAGAAGGCGATGCCGGTGTTGTAGGTGCGAAACAGTGCCAGGAACGGCAGCACGTCGACCTTTTCCTGAAAGGCGAGACCGTTCTCGACCAGCTGCTTGATCCACTGGTCGAGCGCGATGGCGACAACGATCAGCAGGACATAAGGAGACCAGGATTTCACTTAAGCAGTCCTATCGCAAATCGGCGGGGTCGAGCTTCAGGGCGCCGCGCCGGATCTCGAACAGCATCACGCCGGTGGCGACCGCCAGGTTGAGCGAGTCGGCGCGGCCGGCCTGGGGGATCCTCAGCAGCCGGTCGCAGCTTTCGGCGAGGGTTTCCGGCAGGCCTTGCTGCTCGTTGCCCATCAGGAGCAGCACCGGACCACGGGAGAAATCGACCGACCTGTAGTCGACCGCGCCTTTGAGATGGGTTCCGGCGACAAGGCCGGAGAAATCGCGGCGCCAGGCAAGGAAGGCCTGCTCGGTCGCCTTGGCGACCGGCACGGCAAAGATCGAGCCCATGGTTGCGCGTACCGTTTCCAGCGAGAACGGATCGGTGGTGTCGCCGACCAGGATGACGCCCTTGGCGCCGACGGCATCGATGGTGCGGATGACCGTGCCGAGATTGCCGGGGTCGCGCACGCGGTCGAGAGCTACCCAGACATCGCCGTCCCTGGCGCGGATATCCTTCATCGCGAGGGTCTGCTGGGCAAAGACGCCAACCACCATTTGCGGGTTCTCGCGGCGCGTGATGGCCGCCAGCACCTTTTCCGAGACTTCCAGAACCATGCCGCCGGCAGCGACAGTTCGCGCGGCGACCTTTTCGACAGCCGCATTGCCGCGTCCGGCCTTGGCGAAGACCAGGGTCTTGATCGACCAGCCGAGGTCGAGCGCGTCGATGACCAGCTTCAGGCCCTCGGCCATGAAGGCGTTCTGCTGGTCGCGGAATTTCTTCAGCGCCAGCGCCTTGATGTCCTTGACCAGCGGATTGGCAAGGCTGGTGACTTCCTTGACCTGCCCGACCGGGCGGGCGCCGTCATATGCGTTCATTAGAAGCCACCCAGCGCGAGAACAGCGAGGTCGACAGCGCGCGGCCGGCCGACTTCTCGCGAATGATCAGTTCGCCGGATTCAATCGTGCCGCCCATGCCGGCGAAGGTATCGCGCATCAAGGCATGGATGGCGAAGAAGGAAGCGCGGATCGAATAGGCGGTGAGAACGACGGCCAGCGGCTTCGGCGTCAGGATCGAACGGCAGAGATCGGTCAGACCGGGCAGGTCCTCGAACAACTGCCAGACTTCGCCCTTGGGGCCGCGGCCATACGCGGGCGGGTCGAACAGCACGATGTCGTAGCAGCTGCCGCGGCGCTCCTCGCGCTCGGCGAATTTCACCGCGTCGTCGACGATCCAGCGGATCGGCTTGTCGGCAAGACCGGCCATCTCCTGGTTCTCGCGCGCCCAGCCGATGGCTTTCTTCGAGGCATCGACATGGGTAACCTCCGCGCCCGCGCGCGCTGCCACCAGCGAGGCAAGGCCGGTGTAACCGAAAAGGTTGAGCACCTTGACCGGGCGTTTCGCCGCCGCGATCAGGGCCGCCATATGGTCCCAATGCGAAGCCTGCTCGGGAAAGACGCCGACATGGCGAAACGAGGTGAAGCGTCCGAGATAGTCGATGCCGTCATGCTTCATCGGCCAGGTCTCGCCGAGCGGCGTCCTGGGGAAGCGCCAGCGGCCGATGCCTTCCTCGTCGGTATCTCCGGTGAAGATGGCGTCGGCGCGTTCCCACTCCTTGGCGGGAAGCGCCCGCTGCCAGATCGCCTGGCCCTCGGGCCGCACGATGCGATAAGGGCCGTACTGCTCGAGCTTTTCGCCGGCGCCGCTGTCGAGCAGCGCATAGTCGGCGTTGGGCGCCACTTCGAGGATCACCGGCAGCCGCTCCGCCGGCAGCAGGCCCTCGCGGCGCGCAAGCACGCGCGCGGTGGGCTTTGCCTCGTGCCGGTCGGCGGATTTCGGTTCATGCCGTTCGGCAGGCTTTGCCTGCGGCCGAGCCGTCGCCAACGCCTCGTGCGGGCGTGAGTGCTCCGTCCTGGCGGGACGATTGTCGCGGCGTTTGTCGCGAAATGATTTCAAGAAGGATCATCTCCGGCGGTTCGGCCCGCTTCTGCCACACCTCAAGGCGTCGGCGCAACAAACAGCGCTATCTTAGCTATGTCGAACTGTGAGCAGGCCGAGACAAAGCGAGATGAAGCCAAGCGCCTTCGCAGCCGTCACCGCCATATGGCCGGTTTCCCAACGCAGCCGGATTGCATCGAAATTATCCGGGATCGGTCCGGGCGCCCAGGTTGCAAGAATGTCGTTGGCCGGTTTGACGAGCCCCAACCAGAGCGCCAGCGAAACCGCGTAGAGCAAGGTGGCGGCGAGCACCAACCAGAAAGCGGAGGATTCTCCACGCAGCATCCAGGCCAGCAGCGCCGGACAGAGGATCGCTGCGATATCGAGCGGTGCTCCGATTACGGCAAAGAGTTGGAACTGCGCGTTAAAGACCGTAACCTCGCGCCACAGCGCGGGTGACCATTTCGTCAGCCTGGGCAGCGATTCCAAAACATGGGCGAATGATGGTCCAAGGCTGAGCGCCGCGACCGTGGCGGCCAGCACCGACCACAACAACAGGAATCCGCGCATCTCCATTGCGAGACAACGGGGACGGTCGCTGGACGTTCCCGGTGGGGCGGCTGGTCTTATTTCTTCGGGCCGGTTGCTTTACGGCAGCGCCATTCTTGAGCGCATTGCGTTGCGAGGCGCAGCTCGTCGTGGATGTGTCGCACAATCGGGTGCGCCGGAAGGGCGGCGGCTTTGTCCCCCACAAGGGCTCCGCGGCGGTCGAGGCAGGAGGTATCGCCCCGATCGCCGGCTCGCGTAACCGGTCGGAACGCGAAGCCCTGCTGCGAAATGCATGGGGATAAAACGCTCGGGCGCAGCTTCCGGCCGCGCTCTTGCGGTTCTATCGTGGCCGCACATGTCCCGCTCTGAACGCCTGCTCGACCTGATCCAGATCCTGCGCCGCCATCGCCGGCCGGTGAGCGGACGCACGCTTGCCGACGAGATGGGCGTCTCGATCCGCACGCTCTATCGCGACATCGCGACGCTGCAGGGGCAAGGTGCGCCGATCGAGGGCGAGGCGGGGCTGGGCTATGTGCTGAAGCCCGGCTTCATGCTGCCGCCACTTATGTTCACCGACGAGGAGATCGAGGCGATCGTGCTCGGCTCGCGCTGGGTGGCCAAGCAGCCGGATAGACGGCTGGCTGCCGCCGCGACGGATGCATTGGCCAAGATCGCGGCGGTGCTGCCGGACGATCTGCGTGAGGATCTCGACGCCACGACATTGCTCGTCGGACCGCGCTCGGAGAGCGTCGAAGCTGTCGATCTCGGCGTCGTCAGGCAAACCATCCGCGACGAGCGCAAGCTTGGCTTCCTCTATCGCGATGCCGAGGGCGCGGCCTCCGAGCGCCTGGTCTGGCCGTTCGCGCTCAGCTTTTTCGACAAGGCGCGGGTGATGGTGGCGTGGTGCGAGATGCGCCAGGATTTCCGGCATTTCCGTGCCGATCGCATGTCCGAGCTCACGGCCACCGACATCCGCTACCCGCGCCGACGCCAGGCGATGCTGAAAGAATGGCGGGCGACATTCGACGCGCCTGGCCGGACTATCGCGAAAGGCGCTCCGGGCTGATCGCTGCTGCCAGAATCTGACAGTAGGCCCGCATATGGTCGCCAAGGTTCAAACGCCAAGGAGATCGGATATGACCACGCCCAATTTCGTCATCCTCTATGTCGACAGCCCGCAAAAGAGCGGCGCTTTCTATGCCGCGCTGCTGGGACGTGATCCAGTCGAATCCGCACCGACCTTCGTCCTGTTCGTGCTCGACAAAGGCTTCAAGCTCGGACTCTGGTCGCGTCATACGGTGGAGCCGGCGGCAGCGGCGGCCGGCGGCGGGGGCGAACTGGTGCTCGCGGTCGAGAACGCGGCCGCGGTCGACGCCAGGCATGTGGATTGGCAGCGGCGCGGCCTTAAGATCCTCCAAACACCGACCGATCTGGATTTCGGCCGCACCTTCGTCGCGCTCGATCCTGACAATCATCGCCTGCGGGTATATTGGCCGAACGACAATTGAGGAGAGCAGTCATGGCTAAGCACTGGATTGCGGTTGCGTCGGCCGAGCATGTCCGCCGCGGTCGCGCGGCCGGCTTCATGCAGGTCAATCACGGCAAGGCGGCGCCGCTGCGCCGCGTCAAGCCGGGCGACGGCATCATCTATTATTCGCCGAGCACCGTGCTCGGCGAGAAGGACGGGCTGCAGTCATTTACCGCAATCGGCACAGTGCGCGAAGGCGAGCCCTATCAAGGCGACATGGGCGGCGGTTTCACGCCGTTCCGCCGTGATGTCGATTGGGCAAAAGCCGAGGAAACGCCGATCAAGCCATTGCTCGAGCAACTCGACTTCACCAAGGGCAAGTCGAACTGGGGCTATCAATTGCGCTTTGGCCTGTTCGAAATCGACGAACACGATTTTCGGTTGATCGTCGCGGCGATGGGCGCCGAAATCGAAGCGGTGGCTAAACTTTGAGCGCGTTGTAGACGGCGATGCCTGCGGCGAGGTCTTCAAGAGCGGCGCCAACCGACTTGAACAGCGTGATCTCGCTGTCGTTCTGCCGGCCCTGTTTCTCGCCGCGCGTCAGTTCGTGCAGGTCGGCGACGATCGCTTCCGGCTTCAGCAGGCCGGACGCCAAAGGCTGGACGATGTCGCCGGCCTCCTTGGTGGCGCCGGCGCGGGTGTCGACATAGACGCTCGCGCGGGAAATGGCCGCGTCATCCGCCTCGCGCATTTGCGGCGTGAAGCCGCCGACGAGGTCGACATGGGCGCCGGGCTTCAGCAGCGCCCCCTTGACCAGCGGCGTGGCCGAGATCGTTGCCGACGAGATGATGTCGGCCTCGCCAAGCTCGGCGTCGAGATCGTCGGCGGCGCTGGCCGGAAGGCCATCCGCGCGCAATGCGGCGGCCACCTTTTCGGCATTGGCCGGCGTTCGGTTCCAGATGCGGATGGAACCGATCGGTCGCACCGCCGAATGCGCCCTGGCGAGGAAGGACGACAGCGCGCCGGCGCCGACGAGCAGAAGACGCGAGGCATCCTTGCGGGCGAGATAGGAGGCGGCAAGCGCGGAGGCGCAAGCGGTGCGCCACTGCGTCAGCCGCTGGCCGTCGATCAGCGCTTGCGGTTCGCCGGTGACGCCGTCGAGCAGCAGATAAAGGCCCATCACCGCCGGCTTGCCTTTTGTGTTGTTGTCCGGCGATACGGTGACGATCTTGACCCCGATGTGCCCGCCGGCCGACGTGCCGGCAGCGTTGAAGTCGGTCCAGGCCGGCATCAAGAGCAAGGTCGAGGCTGCGCCATCCGGCCGTTCGATGCCGTGGTGGTGGCGAACCGGTTGTACGGCGCCGTCGCGGAAAGCCGTGCGCAGCGTCTCGACGAGCCCTGGAAAAGTCAGCGCGCGGTCGACCTCGGCGGCCGAAATGCTCAGCATGGCAGGCTCCGTGACGGCAGGCTCAGTTCGTCGGCTTGGGCAGCGCCGGTCCCTTCGGCGGCGCGGCGGGCGCGCGGCTTACCGCCTGGCGCAGGTTCTCCGCCTCGAGGCCGCGCTGGCGCGCGAGCTTGC
>JAEKLU010000317.1 GCA_019509685.1 Mesorhizobium sp.
GCGCCAAGCACGGAGACTCCTGCCGCCTTTAGGCCGGAAGTCAGCCGGTTGGCGAGCGCGTGGATGCGCCCGGCAATCGCCTGCAGGCCGGCCGGGCCATGCCAGATCGCATAGGCCGTCGCCATGTTGGCGAGCAGCGCCTGCGCGGTGCAGATGTTGGATGTGGCCTTGTCGCGGCGGATGTGCTGCTCGCGCGTCTGCAGCGCCAGACGGTAGCCCGGGCGGCCCTTGCTGTCGGTCGACTGGCCGACCAGGCGTCCAGGCATCAGGCGGGTCAGCTTGTCTGAGACGGCGCAATAGGCGGCGTGCGGGCCGCCAAAGCCCATCGGCACGCCGAAGCGCTGCATCGGGCCGACGGCGATGTCGGCGCCGAGTTTCGCCGGCGCGTCGGTCAGCGTCAGCGCAAGCGGATCGGCGATGAAGACGACCAGCGCGCCGGCGGCGCGGGCCTTGTCGATCGCCGCCTTGTGGTCGCCATAGACGCCGAATGTGTCGGGCCAGGAAACGAGCAAGGCAGCGGTGTTGTCGTCGATGCTTTCGCCGTCGATCTCGATGCCGAGCGGCTCGGCGCGGGTGCGAACCACGTCCAGCGTCTGCGGATGCGGCGTGCCGGCAAGCGCCACCTTGGTGCGCTTGTCGCGGTGATGGCGCAGCGCGATGCCGACGGCCTCGGCGACAGCCGTAGCCTCGTCGAGCAGGGAGGCGGACGCCACCGGCAGGCCGGTGAGCTCGGCAACCAGGGTCTGGAAGTTGAACAGCATTTCCAGCCGGCCCTGGCTGATCTCAGCCTGATAGGGCGTGTAGGCCGTATACCAGGCCGGGTTCTCGAACAGGTTGCGCTGGATGACCGGCGGCACCAGGACGCCGTGATAGCCGGCGCCGATGAAGCTCTTCAGCACCGTGTTCTTCGCCATGATCGCCGCCAGTTCGGCCAACGCCTCGGCTTCGCTGGCCGGCGCCGGCAGGGTCAGCGGCAGGTCGAGACGGATCGACTGCGGGACGGCCTGGCTGATCAGCGTCTCGACGGACGGAACGCCGATCACGGCAAGCATGGCTCTGACATCATTGACGCCCGGACCGATGTGGCGGGCCGAGAAGGGGGTAAGTGCTGCGGTCATGGCGATAAGTCCTGATTTCAGCCGATATGGGCTTTGTAGGCGGCCTCATCCATGAGGCCTGCGAGCTGGCCTTCATCGGCAAGCTTCATCTTCCACAGCCAGCCGTCGCCGGTCGCCGCCGAATTGACCAGCGACGGGTCGGCCGACAGCGCACCATTGGCTTCGGTGATCTCGCCGTCGACAGGGGCGTAGACGTCCGACGCGGCCTTGACGGATTCGACGACGACTGCGGTCTCGCCCTTGGTCAGCTTCTTGCCGGTTTCCGGCAGTTCGACGAAGACGAGATCGCCGAGCTGCTCCTGGGCGTAGTCGGTGATGCCGACGGTGGCGACGCCGCCTTCGACGCGCAGCCATTCATGGTCTTCGGTGAAATAGGTCTTTGCCATCGGGACTTATCCTTTGCGGTAGCGATGTGGAGTGAAGGGCAGGGAAACGATCTCGATCGGGATTTTTGTCCCGCGAACATCGGCGAAGAGTTTTGTGCCGGGCTTGGCAAGTGCGGCGTTGGCGTAGCACATCGCAACCGGGTGACCGGCCGAAGGGCCGAAGCCGCCGGAGGTGACATGACCTGCCGGATTGCCTTCGGCATCGATCAGGGCGGCACCCGCGCGCACCGGCTGGCGGCCGTCGGGCTTGAGGCCGACGCGCTTCTGCGCGGCGCCCCGTTCGAGGATCGAGCGCAGAGCATCGGCGCCGATGAAATGCCCGGACGCCCGCACGTCCTTGGGGATCGCCCACATCAGGCCGGCGCTGGCCGGGTCGATCTCCGGCGTCAGGTCCTGGCCATGCAGGCAGAGCCCGGCTTCGAGGCGAAGGCTGTCGCGCGCCGCAAGGCCGATCCACAGCGCGCGCTCGTCCTCGAGCAGTTTCGCAAGCAGTTCCCGCGCGTCCGCTTCCGGCAGGCCGATCTCGAAACCGTCCTCGCCGGTATAGCCGGAGCGGCTCATGAACCAGTTCGGCCGGGGTTCGACGCCATGCATAAAGAGCAATGTGCCGGTCTCGACGCCCGCGCGGGACAGGGCCGCCCACGCCTCAGGTCCCTGGATCGCCAGGAAGACGCGGTCGAGCGGCTCGACCTTGGCGTCGAAATCCGCGGCCAGGGCGCTGAGGTGCTTTTCGTCCTCGATCGCGTTGCCGGCATTGGCCACGACCATGAAGCGGTCAGCGCCGAGCCGGGTCACGATCAGGTCGTCGATGATGCCCGCGGCCTCGTTGAGGAAGAAGGTGTATTTGGACTGCGAGATCTCGAGCGCGCCGGCGTCGAGCGGGCAGGCGCGGTTGAGAAGGTCTGCGGCGCCCGGGCCGCTGACGGCGAACAGCTTCATATGCGAGATGTCGAACAGGCCGGCATGCTCGCGCGTGTGAAGATGCTCCTTCATCACGCCGGCCGGGTATTGCAGCGGCATCGACCAGCCGGCAAAGGCGCCGAAGCGCGCACCGGCAGCCTGATGCAGATCCTCGAGGGGTAAATGTCGGGTGTCTTGGCTCGTCATGTCTTCTCCAGAGTCGCACGCAATCGACCGCCACATGGCGGCCAAGTCGTGCCCCTCTGTCTGAAGCCTGAGAGACTCGCGCAGCCGGAACTCTGTCAGCGGCGCTTACACCTTCGGCGCGGGAAGATTCCCGACTTTCCAGAGTTGTCTTTCCTGCCTACGGTTCTTTTTGCCTGAGAGATTTCGGGCGATTTCCCCTTCGGCGGCAGCTTTCGCTGCTCTCTCCCGCAAACAGGAAGGACTCAGTTGCCTGAGCCCTCGACGCGCCATCCATAGCCCGTCGGCGACACCTTGTCACCTCCCAGCGACATCTAAAGGTGGGTCGATATTCAGCTGACGCCGGCCTGCAAATGGCGGCTTCCTGCGCTTCCGGTGCTCACGTACGAAAAGTACGCTCCGCTCCGGTTCTCGGAAACCACCTTGTTTGGTCGCTTCGCGCCCGTCTTCGACTCCGACTCAGCCTGACCTGAATCTCGACCACCTTGCGCGCCGAGCCGACAAGTCTTCGCTAACCACGCCATTTGCCGGTTTCTCAAGACAATGCTGATAGAACCGGCGGGATGAGTTGGGTTCGCCGGCAAAAGGCGACGGGCAGGGACGGCAGATGGGCGAATTGATCATGAGCGCTCCGGTGGCGGGGCTGACCTCGAAAAACCGGATCACGGCCGAGGATGTGGCGATGCTGCGCGGCGAGGTGTTCGCGGACGGCGTCGTGACCCGCGGCGAGGCCGAGGCGCTGTTTGCGCTTGACCAGACGGCGCGGGACAAATGCGCGGAATGGGCGCCGTTCTTCGTCGAGGCGGTGACCGACTACATCGTCCATCAGGAGAAGCCCGAAGGGTATATTTCGCAAGAGAACGCCGATTGGCTGGTCCGCACCATCTCGCGCGACGGCATGGTCGACAGCCACACCGAGCTTGAGCTTCTGGTGCATGTGCTGGAAGAAGCGAAGTCCTCGCCGGAGCAGCTTTCGGCCTACGCGCTGGAGCAGGTCGCCCACGCGGTGACCGACGGCAACGGGCCGTTGATGCGCGGCGGCAGCCTGGTTTCCGGCCGCATCGCCAAGGCCGAGGTCGATCTGTTGCGCCGTATTCTCTACGCCTATGGCGGCGACGGCAACATCGCCATCAGCAAGGCCGAGGCGGAAATCCTGTTCAGGATCAACGACCAGACCGCAGCGGCCGGCAATGACCCGTCCTGGAACGACCTCTTCGTCAAGGCGATCGCCAATTACGTCATGTGCTCGGCCGGTTACGAGCCGCCGACGCGCGAAGTGGCATTGCGCCATGAGACCTTCCTCGATGAAGCGGAGCCGACGCTTGGTGGTTTCTTCAGCCGCATGGTTTCGGGCGGGCTCGCCGGCATCCGGGAAGCCTACCAGTCGCCTGGCGACATCGAGGCGGAGTGGGAAGCCAAGAACAGGGCGGCCGAGGCACTGGCGCGCCGGGCCGAGACGATCGACGCCAGCGAGGCCAAATGGGTGGCCGAGCGCATCGGCAATGGCCAGCGTCCATTGCGCGACAACGAGCGTGCCCTG
>JAEKLU010000264.1 GCA_019509685.1 Mesorhizobium sp.
TACCGGCGTCACCGTCAATTCGGTCCTCCCTGGTCCGACGAATTCGGAGATCATGGGCGGTTGGATGAAGGCGGCAGCGGAGGCGCAAGGCATTACGCAAGAGGAAGCCGAGCAGCAGTTTCTCAAAACGACGCGCCCGTCAACGCTCATCAAGCGCTTCGCAACGACTGAAGAGGTCGCAAACCTGGTCGTCTATGTCTGCTCGGAGCAGGCGTCGGCAACGACAGGCACGTCCCTGCGTGTCGACGGCGGTGTCGTTCGGACAATCGCATAAGCATCTCGGCACGCGTGAGCGGCTCGGCGAAGGACCAAAGCTAATTGGTTCCTTCGCCACGTAGATGCGCGCTTCAAGTCAGATGTGCCTTGCGCCCGCACTGGTATTTCCAATTCAAGCAGCGATCCGGAGGATATCATGAGCTATGCGATTGTAGGATTTGGCGCCATCGGCCAGGCGCTCGCCCGGGCATTCGCCCGTAAGAACATTCCAGTCACCGTTGCGGCCCGGCGGGGGCCCGAGGCGATCGCGCCGCAAGCCAAGGCGATTGGGCCGACGGTGACTGCGAGTTCACTTGAGGACGCGCTCAAGGCTCAGACCGTCATCCTGGCGATCCCTTTTTCGGAAATTGCCGGACTTGCTTCCATGACGAACTGGGACGGGAGAACGGTCGTCGACCCGACAAACGCGATCCACTTTCCCGATTTCACCCCGGCTGACCTGGGCGGAAAATTCTCCTCAAGCATCGTTCAGGAGACCCTAAGTGGAGCGCGGGTGGTCAAGGCCTTCAACACAATACCCGCAGCAATTCTGGCGCAGAGCCCCGAAGAAGATGGCGGGCGCCGTGTGGTGTTCCTGTCTGGAGATGATCCTGGAGCCCGCAAGGCAGTCAGTGCCCTGATAGACGATTTGGGCTTCGCACCAATGGACCTCGGATCGCTTCAGGACGGCGCGCTCCAGCAGTGCTTCCACCCCCTCTGGGCGAAGAATCTGATCCTGAAGGGTTAGTCCCAACACCCCGACCGCCAGTTTTCCTCGGCGGATAATGGAAAGGCATCAAAATGACTGTGAACAACGCAAAGCGCGCTGCTATCGAGGCAACCATCCTTGCATATTTCCAGGCGCTGAACGATGCCGACATCGACGCTATACTTGACCTTTATTCCAAAGATCCGGTGATGTTGCCTTTTCTCCAACCTGCCGTCGTAGGGACCGACGCCGTTCGAGAAAACTACGAAGGCACTTTCCAACTCATCCGCTTCGAGGTGCAGACCACAATCCAGGAACTTGTGGAGATGTCGCCGGAATGGGCCTACGTTCGCACGGATACCAGCGGGATCTTCACACCCAGGAGGACTGGCGAGGGCACCCCGGCTGTTTTCCATGAACTCTTTCTTCTGTGCAAGACCGGCGATGAACACTGGCAAATCGCGCGGTACAGCTTTTCCCCAGCCAGCGCCCTCCCACCCGTTTAGCGGATGCGCGGCTCCAGCGACTTAGCTCCGATCCGCTGGCATTATTTCCGGAGAGCTTTGCAGCGCCCAGATTTCCACAGACGGACCGGCATGAGTTCCCCGCAAACGAGTCTGCCCGCCTCGATATCGCCTGCGACAAGAAGCTTCGGAAGCAACGCCGCGCCCGCGCCCGCCAGAACGGCATCGTGCACCATCAGCAGGGAAGAGACGCGCGGGATCGGCCGGGCTTGAAAAGGACTTCGTCCTCAAAGGTGGTTTGTCGGCCAATCCACAGGAAAACACGACGAGTTGAAAACGGCACCATCCTTCGCTCTTCGAGCTTCGGATGGCAGGCCATTTAAATGACGCTACCGCATATTCCCCGTATGGCCTTGCGAATACCGCCCGGGCTGCGGCCAGACGGTCAGTCCGTGCGGCTCTGCGCCGACCCTGATCTTGGTCACGCCGCCCGATGTCGTGTCGATCATGTAGACCTCGGCGTCAAAGCGGCCGGAGAGCCATAGCTGCCTGCCGTCGGCGCTGACATTGCCCATGTCGGGGCTGCCGCCGCCGGGGATAGGCCATTGCGCGACGACGGAGCGGGTGGCGAAGTCGATCACCGTCACGCTGCCCGGCCCTTTGGCCTTGCCTTGCTCCATTTTGTGCGAGCCGCGGTTCGAGACATAAAGCCGCTTGCCGTCGCGGCTGACGACGAAGCCGTGCGTGCCGATGCCGGTCGGGACGAAGCCGATCTCCTTGAAACTGTCGCCGTCGACAAGGAAGACACCATCATTCATCATGTCGGCGATGTAAAAGACCTTGCCGTCGGGCGACAGGCGGATGTCCTGCGGCATGCCCATCTTCGAGAAGTCGAGATGGCCGAGCACCTTCTGGTTCTTGAGGTCGATCTTGGCCAGGCCGCCATCGCCATATTCGCAGGTGAAGATCGCGTAGGCGCCGTCGGCAGAGAAATCGGCATGGTTGATCCCGGGGCAAGTGGGTGTCGGCAGGCTCGATTTCAGCGCCATGGTGTGGGGATCGCGGAAATCGAGCCGCTCCAGGGCTTCGTCGACGACGATGGCCGCGCTGCCATCCGGCATGAAATACAAGTTGTAGGGATCGTCGACGGCGATTTGCGGGCCGGGCTTGCCGGTCATCGGATCGATCGGCGTCAGGCTGCCGTTCCTGCCGGTGCCATTGTTGGCGACCCAGAGCGTCTTCAGGTCCCACGACGGCACGACGTGCTGTGGTTTGCTGCCGACCGAGAACCTGTCGACTTCCTTCAGCGTTGTGGTGTCGATCACCGAGACGCTGTTCGAGGACCGGTTGGGCACATAGACACGCGGCAGCGCGCCCAGCGTGGCCGGGCCGAGATGGCCGGCGCCGGTATGCCTGTAGATGTTGATGGGCGGCGTGGGCTCGCTGCAATCCTCGGGACAGGTGTCGGCGCCGGCTCGAGCGGGCAGGAGCGCAATCAGCAGGAGAGCCGCACAGGGCCAGGCGTGGCGCAAAAAGGTTCTGATCATCTGATTGCTTGTCGTGAAAGCCGGCCGAAATTGCCGTCGCGACCCATAGCTTGCGTTTTGCCGTTGATCTAGCGCCTTTTCAGCAGGCTCTTCATGCGGTTGCGCAGGATGCGCGCCATGTTGCGGGTCTCGCGATAGAGGTGCAATTGCGAGGCTGCCTGGCGGGCCAGGCGATCGGCGTCCGGGGTCAGCCCGACCACCAGCGTGCCCACCGGCTTGCGCTCGGTCCAAAGCCGGCTCATCACCGGATGATCCGGCACCGCGCAGGAATCCGTCAGGACGATGTTGGGGTCGTCGAGGTGTTGCTTGGTCACCTCGATCATCAACAGAGTGCCTGGCGAATAGGCGGCCAGCGTCTCGTCATAGGCTGTCTTCCAGGTATAGGCGACGCCGGCCTCGACGAAGACGACCAGGCAGGCGATGGTGCGCCCGTCCAGCGTCAGCGAATGGATGCGGCACATGTCCTGCTCGGCCAGCCTGTGGACGGCCTCGCGGGCAAAGGCGGCGCGATAGCGGTCGATCGCCATGGCGGTGCGCTCACGGCCCTTCCAGCCAGCCGCCTCCAGCGTCAGGAAGCTTTCGATTGCGTGGCGGATCTCGTCCGGCCCGCGCGCCACGACATGCTCGAGTTTGCCCTGGTCGCCAAGGCGACGCTTCAGCCGGCGGAACTCGCGGTAATGATGCGCGCGCAAGGAAACCTTGAGATAGTCCTCGCCATCGGCGTCGCTTTGCAGCACCGGGCGTTCCGCCTTGCCGGTGGTGACCATGGTCAGGCCGCGGCTGTCGGCAAAGGACGTGAGCAGGCTGGCCACCGGGCCGTCGAGCCGGATATCGGCCAGCACGAAGACCTTGGGCAGCTTGAGGTGCGGCCGCGAGAGCATCGAGAAGAAATCCTCGATGACGCCGATCGGATCGTCGCGGTCGACGAGCGGTGTGCCGAGCGGACCGAACGGGCTCGACCAGGTGCGCATCACCGGAACGCCGAGCGGCATTGCCGGCCGCTCGACCGAGAACGGCACCAGAAGCCGCAGACGGTTGCGGAATTCGTCGCCGTCGCGGATTACCGCCAGCCGCACCTCGCGATCCTCCAGCCGGGGCATGGCAGGCGCCAGGAAGCGCGGGTTGAAGAAGACGTTGGGCTCGATGGTGCGGGCGCACAGGTAATCGAGCTCTTCGACGAGGTCGAAGCCGGCCGAGGCCGGATAGATGGCAAGCTTCCGCTCCGGCCTGTTGTTGGCGAGGATCTCGATATGGGCGGGATCGGCCTCGCGCGCCAGGCCGGCAAGGTTGGAAACCATGGCGCCGGCAGGGCCGCCGCTCGTCTCTTCAAGCAACGGGATGGCTGCCATCAGGCGATTTCCTTGTTTGCAGGCACGAAGATCACCATCACGATGCCGAGCTTGCGCCAGACGGTGAAGGACAGCGCGCTGGCCTCGAACACCATGGCCAGGCTGGTGGCGATCGCCGCGCCCCAAAGGCCGAAATGTGGGATCAAAAACACGTTGAGGCCGATGTTGAAGGCAAGCGTCATGGCATAGACGGCGGCGCAGATATTCTGGTTGCCGCTCATCGTCAGCAGGCTTTCGCAGGGGCCGACAGCGGCGCGCGCCACGACGCCGAGCACGAGCAGGAACAGCAGCGGATAGCCGGCGGTGAATTCGGGACCGAACAGCACCAGCATCGGTTCGCCGAGCACCAGCACGACGAGCGCCATCAGCAGTGAGGGCCAGAAGGTCCAGGACACCGTTTCGCGGGCGAAGGCGGCGAGCCTCGACGGCTCGCCATGGGTGAACTGCGCGTAACGCTGGGCGACACCGGCCTTGACCGCGAAATAGACGAAATGCACCAGCGCCAGCGTCTTCACCGTCGCGAAATAGACGGCGACATCATTGGGGTCCATATAGGCCCCGACCATCAGCACGTCGGCATTGGTGAGCAGGAAGAAAAAGCTCTCGACCAGGAAGATCGGCAGCGAGACCAGGAACCATTGAGGGAAATGCACCGTCATCGGCCCGGCTGGGATTTTCTTTTCCATGCGCGAGGTGACGGCCATCAACTGGCCAAGCGTGGTGACATAGGTGGCGGCGATCGAGGCGAAGATCGCGGTCTTGGCGTCGGGCACGTAGTGCATGGCAAGCATCAGCGCCATGAATGCCAGGATCAGCACCGGCCGCACCAGATAGGTGGGCGAGAGCGCCAGCAGCGCCCAGGAATTCGCGCGCGCCAGGCCCTGCAGGAGATCGCCAAGCGCAATCATCGGCAGGCAGATGACGCCGAGGATGAAGGGGATGACGTAGTAGTTCTCGATCCAGTCCGAGGCGAGCCAGACCCCAAGCGCGCCGAATCCCGCGATCAGCGTCGAGGCAAGGAGCACAAACAGGCGGCTTGCCAGCACGATGCCGCGCAGCTCGGCCAGCATGCCGCGTTCGCGGTATTCAGGAATGAAGCGGATGACCGAGGTGTGGAAGCCGAGGCAGGCAAGGTTGCCGACGATGACCATCGTCACCCAGACCAGCACCGAGATGCCGTATTCGAACGAGCCCATCCAGCGCGCCATCAGCACCTGGCTGACAAAGGCGATGAAGGCGCTGATGATGCGGATCGAAAAGGCGATCAGCGACATGCGCCCGGCTTCGCCGCGCTCGTCGGCGGTGAACAAGACGGCATCGATGCGGCCAAGCAGCGGCTCGATGCGCAGCGCCCAGCGCTGCGGCAGGAACCGCCCGGCAGTCGTTGCCGCGGAAAAGCGCACCCACAACTCTCCGTTTTCCGCCTCTTTCCAGCGTTTCGGTGTATCCGAAACACCTTAAGAAAGGGTGGGTGGGGTAGGGTGCACGGGAGCCAAAGGCAAGGCGCGAAAGGCGAGCGAACGCCAGGGATTGCCCGAAGGCAAGGGGAGCCGCCAGCGTTTCGCTCGCCTCCCCCCGCCAAGGGGAGGGCAGGACGCCAGCCATAAGCCCGGTGTCCGATGTTCCGTGGAAATGGTCCTACATCCCCTTCATCGCATCACAGGACACGTTCGGGTTCATGTCGGCGAAGGCGCCGGTCGGGTTCCGTTTCCAGGCCCAGACATGCAGTTCGTAGAACGGGCCGAGGCCGTAGCGGTTGGGCGCGGTGTTGAAATTGAACAGCTGCCCTTCGAGCGAGGCCGGACCCTTCGAGGTGATGTATTCGACCGCGATCAGCTTCAGCGTGCCGTCGGCCATCGGCTCGTACATGACCGCCTCGGGCTTGGCGACGTCGACGGCGTCGTCCTTCAGATAGGCGGCGTTGACATAGTGGATGCCCATGGCGCCGCCCGTCAGGCCGCTGGCGCATGGGATCGGCGCATAGCCTTCCGCCTTCGCCGCCGCGACGTCCTCGAAGCGGCTGTCGAGCGCACGCACCTTTTCGGCGAGTGGATTGACGGTCTTAGCCGTCGCGGCGCCGGCCATCACCATAATGGTCGAGGCGGAAATGCCGACGAGACACCATTTGTAAATGTTCATTTTTCTGTCCAATTCCGTTGCGGCGCAAAAAAGCGGCCGGCCGATCGGGCCGGGACGCGGGGCGCCTGTTGTCAATGAATGAAGCACCGATCCGGCCTGTGGATCACCGGTCGTGCCACCAATATTCCCAGTATTCGCGTGGCATCTCGCGCTCGCCCAGCCCGATGTCGCGTCTCAGATAGGGGTCCGGCGGCGGCCGAAGGCGGCGCCGGTTTCGCAGTGGTGAAAGCAGCGCCGACAAAGCCCGCCGCACGAGGCCGCGCCGTGGCGCGAGACTATCCGCGACGGCGGATATTCTCGCGCTGTCCGGCAGGACATCAGATCCGCCATCGACAGGGATGAACCGGTCATCGCTGTGCCGTTCGCCCGCCGGATCAGCGGTAAAAGTAGGGATCGAGAACGCGCACCTCCGTGATCTTGTCCACCGGCAGCGAATTCTTCTGCGCGGTGCTGCGGATCGCCTCGGGCGAGGGGGCGTCGTAGATGCAGAAAGTCTTGCCCTTGTCCGGCGTCACGAAGGACTGCACCCAGGTCACGCCTTTCTCGGCATTGCGCATGATGACGCCGCCCAGCGCGTCGGCGCCGGCGTCGTTCATCGGGATGTTGAGGCCGTCGGGAAATGTGCGTTCAATCAGATAGCGAGGCATTGGATTTCCTTTCACGAGCGAAACGCGCCCGGTTTCGAGCGCTGGCGGACAAGACCATGTTGCCAAAGGAGACGCATCGGAGCCTTTCCCCATATTTGGCGGGACGATTCCCTATGTTGGCGACGTTTGAATGTGGAGAGCGACACTGCAATGTGTGGAAAGTCACATTATAGGGGCTTTCTTCCGGCCTATCGTGTCGACACCCCGCCGTGGTAAAATCCCAATCCTTGAGAGAGACCGACGAATGTTTCTGGAACGGCAGGCGCAGCTGCGGCAGCTGGAGGATTTGCTGGCTCAAGCCGGGCGCGGCCACGGCCGCGTGGCGGCCCTTTTGGGCGAGGCCGGCGCCGGCAAGACAGCGCTTGTCGAGGCTTTCGCCGGCAGTGTCGGCGGGAACGTCGCCATATTCCGCAGCGCCTGCGAGGATCTCTCGATCCCCGATCCGCTAGGGCCGCTCTACGATCTCGCGCGCGAGGCACAGTGGGAACTGCCGCGGGCGGTTGACGAGAAGCAAGTGCAACGGCTGCCCTTGTTTTGCGACGCGCTCGACGTCTTCGCGGCGAAAGGCCCGAGCCTGCTGATCATCGAGGACCTGCACTGGGCGGATGACGCGACGCTCGATTTTGTCCGCTTCCTCGGCCGGCGGATTGCAAACGTCCACATATTGCTTGTGGTCACGGCCCGCACCGACCGCAGCGAGGGACAGATGCGCGTGCGCCGGGCGCTCGGTGAGATACCAGCCGGCAGCGTCCAGCGCATCGAGGTGCCGCTGCTCAGCGAAACGGCGGTCAAGTCGCTGGCCGGGGCGGCCGAGCGCGATGGCGGCGCCATCTACCGCGCGACGGCCGGCAATGCTTTCTTCGTCACCGAATTGCTGGCAGCCGAAAGCGATACCGCCTTGCCGGCGAGCGTGCGCGACGCCGTGCTGGCGCGGGCCGAACGCCTGTCGCCGGGCGCCCGCTCGATGCTCGACGCGGTCTCGGTGTTCCCGCGCCGCGCCGATGCCTGGGCGCTGAGCGGCCTATGCGGGATCGCGGCGGCCGGCCAGCTCGCCGAATGCGTCTCGCATGGTCTGCTCGAGGATCTCGGCGACGGCTACGCCTTCCGTCACGAGATCGCCCGCAGCGCCATCGAGATGGCGCTGACGCCGAGCCTGCGGCGCGAATACAACCAGCGCGCGCTTGCCGCGCTGCAGGAAAAACAGGACGTCGCCACGGCAAAGCTGGTGCATCACGCGGTCGAAGCGCAGGACCTGGCGGCGGTGCGCGAACTGGCGCCGCTCGCCGCGCGCGAGGCATCCCGCCTCGGCGCGCACCGCGACGCGGCCGGTTACTACGAGGTCGCCCTGCGCTATTGCGACGGGATGCCGATGGAGAGCCGCGCGGAGCTTCATGAAGGCCACGCCTTCGAATGCCACCTGATCGGCCGCATCGATGCGGCAATCGAAGCCCAGAGCCAGGCGCGCCGGCTGCGACAGGCGCTCGGGGACCGGCTGAAAGAGGGCGACAGCCTCCGATGCCTGTCGCGCTTCTCCTATCTTCTGGGCGACCGCGAGGCGGCCGACCGGTTCGGGGTGCAGGCCGTCGCGCTTCTGGAAACGGCGCCCGACAGCGCCGAGCTGGCGATGGCCTATTCGAACCTCTCGCAACTGGCGATGCTGGCCGAAAGGCTGGACGAGACGGTGTCTTTCGGGGGTAAGGCGGTCGAGCTGGCGGAGCGGTTGAACAGGCGCGACATCTTGTGCCATGCGCTGAACAATCTCGGCGCCGCCGGGCAATGGCTGGACCTTGCCAAGGGCCAGCGCGACCTCGCCCGCAGCCTCGACATCGCGCTGGAGGACAACTTCCAGGAGCACGCGGCGCGCGCCTTCACCAATAGCGCCTGCCTCGAGATGAATCGGCTGGCCCTTGGCGAAGCGCAGTCATTCCTCGAGCGAGGCATCGCCTATTGCGTCGAGAACGATCTGGCGACCTGGCGCGATTACATGCGCGGCGTGCAGGCGCAGCTCTTGTTACGGCGCGGCCTGTGGGACGACGCGGCGACAATCGCGCACGAGGTCATCGACGACGAGGCAGCGACGGCGCTGGTGCGCTATCCGGCGCTGGCGGCGCTGGCGCGGCTGCGCATCAGGCGCGGCGACCCTTCGGCGGAACAAGTGCTCGACGAGATGAAGCGGTTCCTGGACAAGGGCATGGAGGTGCAGCGGCTGGTGTCCTATGCGGCGGTGATGGCGGAACGTGCATGGTTGGAGCAGGGCGAGAGAGACGAGGCGCTACGCCTGATCGATCTCGCCGAGACCCTGTCGCCGACCAGGGCCGTGTTCGGCGAGCTGGCGATATGGCGGCAGATGCTCTTGCCGGGCAGCGATCCCGGGGACACTGCCGGCATGGCGGAGCCACACCGGTTGCAGCTCGCCGGCGACTGGCGCGGCGCCGCCGCACTCTGGGCGGACATGGGCGCGAGCTTCGAGCACGCGCTCGCCTTGCTGCAGGGCGATGAAGCGGCGCAGCGCGAGGCGCTCGGCATTCTGGAAGGACTTGGCGCAAGACCGATGGCGCAGCATGCGCGCGGCCTTATGCGGCAGAGCGGATTGATCCACATTGCGCGCGGACCAAGGCAGGCGACGCGCTCAAATCAGGCGGGCCTCACGCAACGCCAGATGGAAGTCCTGCAACTTCTGGAGCGGGGCTTTTCCAACAAAAAGATCGCCGCGCATCTGACCATCTCGCCCAAGACGGTCGATCATCATGTTTCGGCGGTGCTGGAGAAGCTGGAAGTCATCTCGCGCGGCGAGGCGGCGGCGGCCGCGCGCGCGTCGGGGCTGTTGTGAGGTGGGCGATCTAACTACAGCAATTCCAGGAAAAGTGTGAGCGGTTTTCCGTCCGGAATTGCGTCAAAACAAAGAGTTAGAGCGCTTCGCCGTTTCCATGAAACGGTGAAACGCTCTAGAATCGCCGGCGTTGCCCCTCATCCGTCGCCTTCGGCGACACCTTCTCCCCATGAACGGGGAGAAGGAAGAGGGGTCAGGCAAATGCGCCATGGCAGTGCTTGTATTTCTTGCCGGAGCCGCAGGGGCAGGCCTCGTTGCGGCCGACCTTGCCCCAGGTCGCGGGGTTCTTGGGATCGCGGTTTTCCGGTGCGACCACTGCCTCCTGCCGTACCAAAAGCGCTGTGTCACCACCCTGGAAGTCGTCCTCGCCGGTGGTACCGTCGATATGGCTGCCGAACATGTCGGGCGCCTGGGGCGGCGGCGCTTCAGCCGCCTCGCGCACCAGCTCGACGCGCATCAGCTGCGCGGTGACGGCCTGTTCCAGATTGCCGAGCATGGCCTGGAACAGCTCGAAGGCTTCGCTCTTGTATTCCTGCAGCGGGTCGCGCTGGGCATAGCCGCGGAAACCGACGACCGAGCGCAAATGGTCGAGATTGACGATGTGCTCGCGCCACAGATGGTCGAGGGTCTGCAGCACCACCGAGCGCTCGACATAGGTCATCACGTCGGGGCCGAAGCGGTCGGCTCGTTCCTTGGCGGCAGCGTCCGCAGCCGCAGTGATACGCTCGCGGATATCGTCCTCGGCGATGCCCTCTTCCTTGACCCAGTCCTCGATCGGCAGGTCGAGGTTTAGGTACTGCGCCACTTCCTCCTTGAGGCCGGCGACGTTCCACTGCTCGGCATAGGCGTTTTCGGGGATGTTCTTGGCGACGACCTCCTCGATGACGCCTTCGCGCATCTCGGCGATCGTCTCCGACAGGCCTTCGCCGTCCATGAGCTCGATGCGCTGCTCGAACACCACCTTGCGCTGGTCGTTGGAGACGTCGTCATATTTCAGCAGGTTCTTGCGGATGTCGAAGTTGCGGGCCTCGACCTTCTTCTGCGCCTTTTCCAGCGCCTTGTTGATCCAGGGATGGATGATGGCCTCGTCTTCCTTGAGGCCGAGCTTCGTCAACATGCCGTCCATGCGCTCGGAACCGAAGATGCGCATCAAATCGTCCTGCAGCGACAGGAAGAATTTCGAGCGGCCCGGGTCGCCTTGACGGCCCGAACGGCCACGCAACTGGTTGTCGATGCGGCGCGATTCATGGCGCTCGGTGGCGAGCACGTAGAGGCCGCCGGCGGCCAGCGCCTTTTCCTTCAGGCGCTCGATGTCGGCATGGATCGCCTTTTCGCGCGCCTCGCGCTCAGGGCCTTCCGGCATGTCGCCCAGTTCGTCGGCGATGCGCATCTCGGCGTTGCCGCCGAGCTTGATGTCGGTGCCGCGGCCGGCCATGTTGGTGGCGATGGTGATGGCGCCGGGCTTGCCGGCCTGGGCGACGATCGCCGCCTCGCGCTCGTGGTGGCGCGCGTTCAGCACTTCGAAATCCTTGAAACCTTCCTTGCGCAGGCGCTCGGCCAGCTGCTCGGATTTTTCGATCGAGGTCGTGCCAACCAGCGTCGGCTGGCCCTTGGCGCGCGCTTCCTTGATTTCCTTGACGATCGCTTTGTATTTCTCCTCGACCGTACGGTAGACCTCGTCGTCCTCATCCTTGCGGATAACCGGCAGGTTGGTCGGGATCTCGGTGACTTCCAGGCCATAGATGTTGCCGAATTCCTCGGCCTCGGTCAGCGCCGTGCCGGTCATGCCCGACAGCTTCTTGTAGAGGCGGAAGTAGTTCTGGAAGGTGACGGAGGCCAGCGTCTGGTTCTCGGGCTGGATCGCCACATGTTCCTTGGCTTCGAGCGCCTGGTGCAGGCCTTCGGAATAGCGGCGTCCCGGCATCATGCGGCCGGTGAACTCGTCGATGATGACGATCTCGCCGTTGCGCACGATATAGTCCTTGTCCTTCTGGAACAGCCGGTGCGCCTTCAGCGCGTTGTTGACGTGATGGACGATGGCGACGTTCTCGACGTCGTAGAGCGACTCGCCCTTCAGCAGGCCGGCATCGCGCAGCAGGTTCTCCAGCTTCTCGGTGCCTTCCTCGGTGAAGATCGAGGTCTTCTGCTTCTCATCGATCTCATAATCCTGCGGCTGCAGCTGGATGATGAAGGTGTCGATGGTGTTGTACATTTCCGAACGGTCCTCGAGCGGACCGGAAATGATCAGCGGCGTGCGCGCCTCGTCGACAAGAATGGAATCGACCTCGTCGACGATCGCGTAATTGTGGCCACGCTGCACCATCTGGGCGCGCTCGTATTTCATATTGTCGCGCAGGTAGTCGAAGCCGAGCTCGTTGTTGGTGGCGTAGGTAACGTCCGCGGCATAGGCGACACGCCGTTCCTCGTCCGACAGGCCGTGGACGATGACGCCGACCGAGAGGCCGAGGAACTTGTAGACGCGGCCCATCCATTCGGAGTCGCGCGTGGCGAGATAGTCGTTGACGGTAACGACGTGGACGCCCTTGCCGGCGAGCGCGTTGAGATAGACCGGCAAGGTGGCGACCAGCGTCTTGCCTTCACCGGTGCGCATCTCGGCGATGCCGCCATTGTGAAGCACCATGCCGCCGATCAACTGTACGTCAAAAGGCCGCATGCCAAGCACGCGGCGTGCCGCTTCGCGCGCTGTCGCGAAGGCCGGCACCAAAAGATCTTCGAGCGAAGCGCCGTTGGCGATGTCCTGGCGGAATTTTTCCGTGCGCCCCGCAAGCTCGGCGTCGGACAACGCCCGCATCTCGTTTTCCATGGCGTTGATGGCTTCTACCCTTGGCCGGGTCGACTTGACGCGGCGATCGTTGGAAGAGCCGAAAACCTTACGGGCGAGACCGCCGAGACTGACCATCCAATGGTCCTTTCGATAGCATTCTTGGTCGTTGCGACAGGTGCCGGGCGGCCCCATCAAATCCGCGTGAACGCGGACAAACGCAAAAAGCGCCCGGAAAACGGTTCTGGACGCCAAGTCGATGGACAGATAAGAGGGGGCTCAATCGATGTCAACGCTGCGTTAGCCCTCTGGGTAGCGCCAAATTCCGCCACAATCCGACTGATCTGGAACCCTTCCGCTCCCACGATCCCTATTGGCAATCCCCATTGGAGTTATCTTGATGTCCTTGTCGTTCCGCCGTGCGTCGCTTGCCAGCCTTGGTCTGGCCTTCGGGCTCTCGGCTCTTTGCCTGTCGCCGCTGATGGCGCAAGAGACCGCGCCCGCGCCTGCCCAACCGGACGCCGCCGCGCCCGCGGCCGCACCGGTCGATCCGAATGCCGTCGTTGCCACCGTCAATGGCGAGAAGCTGACCGAGGCCGACCTTCAGCTTGCCGAGGGCGAGCTGTCGCAGCAGTTCGCGCAATTGCCGCCGGAACAGCGCCGCGCCGCGGCACTTTCGGCCGCGATCGAAATCCGCGTCATGGCCAAGAAGGCGATCGATGCCGGGCTCGACAAGGATCCCGACTTCCAGCGCCGCATGGCCTTCCTGCAACAGCGGGCGCTGCATGGCGAGGTGGTCGAGAAGGAAGTCGTCGCCAAGGTGACCGACGCCGATGTTCGTGCCCGCTACGACCAGGAAATCGCCAACACGCCGCCGGTCAACGAAATCCACGCCCGTCACATCCTCGTGAAGACGAAGGAAGAGGCCGACGCGATCATCAAGCAGCTCGATGGCGGCGCCGATTTCCAGAAGCTCGCCAACGAGCACACGAGCGACCCGAGCGGCAAGACCAGCGGTGGCGACCTCGGCTGGTTCGGCCCGGGACAGATGGTGCCGGAATTCGACAAGGCAGCCTTTGCGCTCGACGTCGGCAAATACTCGAAGGAGCCGGTGCAGTCGCAGTTCGGCTGGCACGTCATCAAGGTCGAGGACAAGCGCGCCAAGCAGCCGCCGGCTTTCGACGACGTCAAGGATCAGGCCAAGCAGGCCGTCATCCGCGACAAGTATTTCGCCATGGTCAAGGATTTGCGCGCCGCGGCCAAGGTCGAAATCCCGGACGAGAAGCTCAAGAAGGACATCGATACGCTGGAAAGCAGCAAGTAATCGATCGCCGACCGACTGTTCTTAAGAGGGCGCCTTCGGGCGCCCTTTCGCGTTATGAAGCCTGGGTTATTCCGCGCACCACGTAGCGGACAGCGGCGCGGATCGTCGCCTGGCTCTCGTCGAGGCGGTTGGTCAGCAAATGCCGCCAGGCGTAGGAGGCAATAAGATCGGCGACGATTTCGGCATCGACATCGGCCGCTACCTCGCCACGCGTCTTGCCGCGCTCGACGATGCGGCCGGTATGGCCGCGGCGAGCTTTCGAATAGTCGGCAAGTGCTGCAGCCGCCGCCGCGTCGGATTGCGCCTCGGCGACGAGCGAACGGAAGACATTGCCCGACGGCGTGTCGCGCCAATGGGCGAACAGGTTCCCCAGGAAGCCGACGAGATCGTCCTCGATGTTGCCGGTATCGGGCGTCTCGACGCGCTTTTGCCGTTGATAGACTTCGATCAGCAGCGCCGCCTTGCTCGGCCACCAGCGATAGATGGTCGGCTTGCCCGCCCGGGCCCGGCGTGCCACGGCCTCGATCGAGAAGCCGGAATAGCCTGCCTCGCGCAGCACCGCCTCGGCGGCCTCGATAATGGCGTCGGCGCTCTCGGGATTGCGCCTGGCGCCGATCGATTTGCGCCCCGGAGCGGCGTCCTCGCCCATGTTGTCGTCCTTAGCCGGTGAATCTCTCGCCAATCTTATTGGCTTCGGAGCGCAAACGAAACGGACCGGTTCAAAGTTGTCGAACCGTTTATGCCGTGCGTTGGGCGCGGCCAGAACGCCCCTTGCGCGGCGGCGCGCTATCGGGCAAACCGGCCCTTCTCCGCTTTATTGCCGCTCCGGGGTCCCGATGTCCGCTACGATTTCGCCGCTCGCACCGAAGAAATATCCCAAGATGCCGGTCATCGAAGGCGTGCGCATCGCGACCGCCGAGGCAGGCATCAAATACAAGGGCCGCACCGATCTGCTGGCCATGGTCTTCGATCCGGGCACCACGGTCGCCGGGGTCTTCACCAAGTCGAAATGCCCATCGGCGCCCGTGGATTACTGCCGCCACAACTTAGCCGCCGGCAAGGCGCGCGTGCTGGTCGTCAATTCAGGCAACGCCAATGCCTTCACCGGCAAGAAGGGCATGGCTTCCACGGCACTGACCGGCGAAG
>JAEKLU010000318.1 GCA_019509685.1 Mesorhizobium sp.
AGCGTTGCTCCCTCGCGCAAATCGACGGCCTGCGCCGCCGCCATCAGCTCGAAGGTGATCAGCCGACGCCACAGCGCGATCATTTCGGCGCATTTGGCGACAGCCAGCAGCGCTTGCGTCGCAAGATCCTCGACGCCCTCGGACACAGGCAGGAAGTCGAGCATCACCGGATTTGCCTTGTGGCGGATGCCGGCCAGGATCGCCGTCACCGTTTTCTGCAGCGGCACGAAGCCGGCCGAGGCGCCGCCGACCGGCGACAGATATTTCGGCAGTCCGTGGCGGCTGGAGCCGGTGAGCTGGATGAAGCGGGCGGCGCAGGCCGCCGCGCATTGCGCGATCGCCAGGCCAAGCGTCTCGAAGGCCAGCGAAAGCGAGACGGTGTGGAAATTGCCGGTCGACATCACGACGGCATCGTCTGCCAGCACCAGCGGATTGTCGGCGGCGGCGTTGAGCTCGATCTCGACCGCGAGCCGCGCGTGATCGATCGCCTGGATCAGCGCGCCATGGACCGAGGGCATGCAGCGAATCGACAGCGGGTCCTGGATGGTGGTCGCGGCCGGCGCGTCGTCGCGCGCCAGCAGCTCGCGCAGCGCCTTTGCCGCCACCTGCTGGCAGGCCCCCGGCCGCGCCAGATGCTGGCGCGCATCGAGGATGGTGCGGTTGGCGCCAAGCGCCTCCATCGTCAGTGCGCCGGCCTGCTGCTGTTGTGCGAGCGCCGAGAGCGCATCGATAAGCGTCAGCGCACCGGCGCCGGTGGACACGGCGGAGGCATTGATCAACGACAGGCCGTCCTTGGGCGCCAGGCTAACCGGAGCCAGCCGCGCCATCGTCAGTGCCTTGGCGGCGGGCATGCGCCGGCCCTGGTAGTCGGTTTCGCCTTCGCCGATCAGCATGCGGGCGATCGCCGTCATCAGCACCAGGTCGCCGTCGCCGATCGAGCCGAGCGAGGGTATCACCGGGTGGACGCCGGCATTGAGGGCTTCGACAAGCGCGGTGAAGATATGCGGTGACAGGCCTGAGCCGCCGGCCGCCAGCATGGCAATGCGGGCAAACATCGCCGCGCGCACCGTCGGAATCGGCAAGGCCTCGCCGACCCCGGCGCTGCGGCCTTCGAGCAACTGCCGCTGGAAGGCGCTGGCGTCGCCTTCGACCGCGGTCACGAGATTGGCGCCGAGGCCTGTGTTCAATCCGTAGATCTGCTGGCCGCCGGCCGCGGCCTCGTCGAGCACCTTTCGCGCCTTGCCGAGCCTCTCGATGACCGTCGGCGTCACCTCCACTTTGTCGGCGTTTCGGGAGACTGCCGCGACATCGTCGATGCTGACGCCGGCGCCGGTGAGAACGAGCGCGCTCATGCGAAACGCAGCCTCTGTCCAATGCCTTTTTCGCCGGCCTTGGCGAGCATCGCCTTGCCGAGCGCAATGTCTGAGAGCGACAGGCCGCGATGCCAGAACAGGATCGTCTCGTCGTCGTTTTGCCGACCAGCCTTCTTGCCGGCGGCGATCTGGCCGAGCTCGGCATGCAGCGTCGCTTCGCTCAGCCTTCCGGTCTCGACATGGCCGCGTAGCGAGCCGAACTTGCCGCCTTTGCACTGGCCCCAGTCGTCGACAACAATCTTCGACATGATGTCGGTGAGCGACAGCTCAACGGCGCTCATCGTGCCGTAGGGCACGACGAAGGCCCCCGGCTTGATCCATTCGGTCTTGAGCAAGGGTTGCGGCTCGTTGAGGCGCGAGGCCTCGACGACGATGTCGGCGCCGTCGACGCAGCTTTTCCAGTCGGCCACGGCGGTGACTTTCTTGCCGAGGTCGGCCGACAGTTTCGCGGCAAAGCCGTCACGGCTTTCGGGCCGGCGCGAATGGACGCGGATTTCGTCGAAGTCGAAGAGATGGTCGAGCAGCCGCACGTTCCAATAGGCCGTGCCGCGCGCGCCGATATGTCCCAGCACCTTGGAGGTCTTGCGCGCCAGATGCTTGGCGCCGATCGCGGTGACGGCGCCGGTGCGCATGTCGGTGATCACGGTGGCGTCGAGGATAGCGCGCGGCGTGCCGGTGCGCGGATCGAACAGGTTGAGGATGCCGAATTCGGACGGCAGGCCGTGCAGGTAATTGTCGACATAGTCGCCGACGATCTTCACGCCGGCAGCGTCGAGCGGGGCAACATAGCCGCGCAGCACGTTGAAATGGCCATGGAAGGATGGATCGGGCTCGAGATGGACGCGCGGCTCGATCACCGTCTGGCCATTGCCTTGCGCGACGAGCCCGGCCTCGACGGCGGCGATGATCTCGGCGTCGGTCATCGCAAGCGCTTCGATGTCGAGGGCGTTGAGGTAGTCGATATAGATAGGCTTCATGCGTTTTCCTTGGCCACCCGCTCATCCATAACAGGCCAAACGGCGACACGGAAGTTTGTTGGATAAACTCTGGACTGGACCAGCTTTATGCTGTTCAACCAGCGCGTTATGAGCAGCGTTCCCGACAACGACGCCGTGTTCCAGCCGGCGCTTGCGGCCCAACAGGCACGGCGCGTGGCGCTGATCGTTGCCGTCGCTTTCTTCATGCAACTGCTCGATTCAACGATTATCTCGACGTCGCTGCCGCAGATGGGCCAGTCCTTCGGCGTGCCGGCGGTGGCGATGAGCATCGGCATCACCGCCTATATGCTGACCATGGCCGTGTTCGTGCCGCTGTCAGCCTGGCTCGCCAACCGTTTCGGCGCGCGCACCATCTTCCTGATCGCGATCGCGCTGTTCACGCTCGCCTCCATCGCCTGCGGTTTCTCGCAGAGCCTGACCGCGTTTGTCGCTGCCCGCATCGTGCAAGGCCTGGGCAGCGCGCTGATGACGCCGGTCGGCCGCATTCTGGTTTTGCGCAACGCCGCCAAGTCCGAGCTGATCGCCGCCACGGCGCTGATCACCTGGCCGGCTCTGTTCGCGCCGGTGGTCGGGCCGGTGCTCGGCGGCTTCATCACCACCTATCTGTCCTGGCACTGGAACTTCTTCATCAACGTGCCGCTTGGATTGGCCGGTCTGTTGCTGGTGGCCCGCTTCGTGCCGGGCGACCGCGATTCCGAGGCCCGGCCGCTCGACTGGTCGGGGTTTTTCCTTACGTCGCTCGGGCTTGCGGTGATGCTCTACGGGTTGGACCGGCTGGCGCATCCCGAGGACGGCATGCTGCCGACGATCGGTTCGATCGGCATCGGCATCGTGATCGGCTGGTTCGCGGTTCGCCATCTTTTGCGGGCAGAGCATCCGCTGCTCGATCTCTCGGCCTTCAAGGTGCTGACCTTTGCCATCTCGACGCTCGCCGCCGGCACGATCGTCCGGATCGCCATCAACGCCACGCCATTCCTTTTGCCGCTGCTCTTTCAGGTCGGTTTCGGCCTTCGGCCGGTCGACGCCGGCCTGCTGGTGCTGGCCTATTTCCTCGGCAATCTCGGCATGAAGACGGTCACCACACCGACACTCAAGCGCTACGGCTTTCGCAACGTTATGGTGGTGAACGGGCTGATCGCATCGCTGGCGATCATCGCTTGCGGCGCGATCTCGCCGCAAACACCGTGGGGGCTGGTGGTGGCGCTGATGCTGGTCGCCGGCCTGTCGCGTTCTATGCAGTTCACGGCGCTGAACACGCTGGCCTTCGCCGACATCGATGCGCGACAGCGAAGCTCTGCGGCGACGCTTTCCAGCATGCTGCAGCAGATGGCGATGCTGTTCGGCGTCGCCGTCGCGGCCGCGATCCTCAATCTGTCGCAGATCGTGCGGGGTGGGGCGGTGCCGGATCTCTTCGACTTCAGAGTGGCTTTCGCGGCGATCGGCCTGATCGGGCTTGCCGCATCTCTGCGTTTCCTGGTTCTGCCACCTTCGGCCGGCGCCGAAGTTTCCGGACACTCCGGGAACAATTGACATCGCGCCTGCCGCGCTTTGCGGACGCAAATTCCCCCGGCATCGTCGGCTTTGAACGCACCGGTTCGCGAGCCGCGCGATCGACGCAAAGAATAGCCAAAAAGCGCAAGAGTTTCCGACCATTGCGCCAGTTTCGGCAATCGATGCATCCACTCGACAAATAGTGGCGTCAGACCGTTTGTTGAACGCGGATTCATTTGACGAGCAGCTTTCAGTCGGGACGGAGGTTCGACGGGGCCTTCCACCGGAAAGAAAATCCCTTGGGCGAAAGAGGGGCGATGAACGCGATCGGCTGGCCGGACTGGAGGCGCCTTAATCAGGAAGGCATCGTCTTTGCCATCGCCGTGGTGCTGTTCATCGCGGCGGCCATCTGCCTGCCGGGCTTTTTCGCCGCCGACAACCTCGTCGCCATCGTCCGTTCCGTCTCGGTGCTGGGCATATTGGCGCTCGGCATGGCTTTGGTCATCATCGGCCGGGGCATCGATCTGTCGGCCGTGGCGATCATGGCGATGTCGGTCGCGTGGTATCTGCAGTTGCTCAATGCCGGCACGCCGGATGGGCTCGCCTTCGCCTATGTGCTGGCGGGCGTGCTCGCCATTGGCCTGCTCAACGGCTTCCTCGTCGCCTATGCCGACGTGCCGGCGATCTTCGTCACTTTGGCCACCGGTTCCTTCGTCTTCGGTTATGTCCGCTCGCAATTGATCACGCAGGATGCCGTTCCGGTGCCGCAGGGCCATTGGGTGGAACTTCTGGGCGGCTTGCGCTTCCTCGACATCCCGGTCGAGGTGTTTGTCTTCGCCGGGCTGGCGTTTCTGGTCTTCCTGTTCCTGCGCTTCACCAAATGGGGCCGCTTCATCTATTTTGCCGGAGACAATCCGGTGGCGGCCCGCAACATCGGCATTCCGGTGCGGCCGATGCTGGTGCTGCGCTACGTGCTTTCGGCTGTCGTAGCGCTGGTCGCCGGCCTGCTGACGGCCGCCAGCCTGCATTCGATCAACACGCGCGTCGTCAACTCGACGCTGCTTTACGACATCGTGCTGGTGGCGGTGATCGGCGGCATCGGCCTGTCGGGAGGCAGGGGTGGGGTGCGCAACGTGCTGGTCGGCGCGGCCCTGATCGGCATCCTGCTCAACGCCATGACCATTATCGACATTCCGCTACTCTACCAGAATCTCATCAAGGCGGCGATCCTGCTCGGTGCGATCATCGTCGACGGCATCATCAATCCGCGCGACGAACAGACCGCGCAACAGGGCGACATTTGAGCAGGATGGGCTTGCCCATCCTGCTCTCGGGTACCCGGCCGGGTCATGCCGACCGACCGGCAACAATCGAAACCAGAGGGGTATGACATGAAACTATTCAGGACATTGATGGCCGCCGCAACGGCGCTCGCCGTTACCGCCTTCGTGGCGCCGGCCTTCGCCGCCGACGATCCAGGCCCGGCAGCCTACGCGCAGGCGCTGAAGGGCAAGCGCGTCATGCTGGTGCCGCTGGCCATGGGCTTCGACCTGGCGCAGGGCTGGGCGCATTATCTGAAGAAGGAGGTCGAGGCCTGGGGCGGCACGTTCGAGACCCGCGATCCGAACTGGGTGGTCGACGCCGGCGCGCAGGCGATCACCGACGCCATCGCTTCCGATACAAGGCCCGACGTGCTGATCATCCATGCGCCCGACCTCAACTCCTATTCCAAGCTTATGAAGAAGGCGCAGGCCGCCGGCACCTATGTGCTGCTCGTCGACAATCCGGCCAACTTCCCCGCCGATGCCTTCGTCGGCAGCGACTGGGACAAGCTCGGCCAGCTCGAGGCGGAAGCGGCGATCAAGGGTTGCGGCGAGAATTCATCGAAGAAGATCGGCCTTGTGCAGGGCGACCAGGCGAATTCCTCAAGCCTCTACCAATATGCCGGCATCATGAAGGTGCTGGAGAAGCACCCGGACTTCCAGGTCGTTGCCAAGCCGGATTCCAACTGGGACGCGACCACCTCGCGCAATGTGACGACAACGATGCTGCAGCAGCATCCCGACATCTGCTCGATCATCGACTTCTGGGATGGTGACGCCACCGGCGCTTCGGCCGCGATCCGTGACGCCAAGCTCGACGGCAAGGTGTTCCTGGTCACCACAGGCGGCGGCGAGAAAGCCGCCGACTGCGACAAATTGGTGGACGGCACCTATGGCGCCGTTGTGATGACCGATCTTGCCCGCCAGTCGGGCGACATGAACGCCATCATCAAGTTCCTGCTGCAGAGCGGCCAGCCGGCCGGCACCTCGCACA
>JAEKLU010000402.1 GCA_019509685.1 Mesorhizobium sp.
ATGCAGCGGTTCATCACCGTCTTGACCAGCGGGCCGATATACTTGTCTTCGACCGCGCGCTTGTTCTCGTGATAGCGCGAGGAATCGACGCCGAAGGCCATCGCCTGGTCCTGCAGGTCGCATTCGCCGCCCTGGTCGCAGATCGGGCAGTCGAGCGGGTGGTTGATCAGCAGGAATTCCATCACGCCTTCGCGGGCCTTCTTGACCATCGGCGTGTTGGTGAAGATTTCCGGCGGCTCGCCATTCGGGCCCGGGCGCAGGTCGCGCACGCCCATGGCGCAGGAGGCCTGCGGCTTGGGCGGCCCGCCCTTCACCTCGATCAGGCACATGCGGCAATTGCCGGCGATCGACAGCCGCTCATGGAAGCAGAAGCGCGGCACTTCCGCGCCAGCGTCCTCGGCCGCCTGCAGCAGCGTGTAGTGGTCGGGTACAGTGATCTCTTTCCCGTCGACCTTGAGCTTTGCCATCAATTGCCCCCGGCGGTCTGCGCCGTCTCATATGCCTGAAACAGATCGCTCAGCCTGATGCCATTGATCATCATGCCGGCGACGTCAGCGTTTTCTATCTTCACGTTGCTCATATTCACATTGGTGAAAAACGCGTTCGAGAGGTTCGCGTCGTCCACCAGGGCCGCAGACAGGTTGACGTTGCGAAACTGCGTGTTCGACAGGTTCACATCGTCAAACTTCGAATTGCTGACGATGGCGTTGCGCACATCGAGAACATCCCGCCTGTCGTGGACCTCCATGCCTGCCCCCTACCTCTTCGCCTTGGCGGCCAGCGTCAGCGCCGCCGCCTGGCGGGTCCACTCGTCGCGCCCGATGCGGCCCGTGAGCGACAGGTAATCCTCGACCCAGGCGATCTCTTCGGGCGTCCACGCAGCGATCTGGGCGTAGGTCCAGATGCCGAGGCCATTCAGCACTT
Source organism: Mesorhizobium sp. (assembly GCA_019509685.1). The sequence goes on from JAEKLU010000402.1 coordinate 925, forward strand.
TTTCCAGCTTCGGCCCGATGCCGGTTATGGCTTTCAGGTCGGAGGGCTTTGCCGGACGAGAGATCGTTTTCGGTTGCCTGAAATCCTCCGGCATCAGCCCGGTCGCCGCGTCTTCCGCGACAGGCTTTGCCTTCTCCGGCTCG
>JAEKLU010000319.1 GCA_019509685.1 Mesorhizobium sp.
CCGCGCGCCATGCCGGATGGCTGGCGCGAAGGGCTCGACCGAGCTGAGGATCGCATCAAGGCGCGCAGCGTCGCCGACTTCCTGGCCGGCATGACCGACACCTATGCGCTCAAGGAACACCGGCGGCTGTTTGACCATACGCCCGATTTGAGCTAGGGCGAGCCACGATTTTGCCGGCCAAACGGCCGGTCGCCTTTAAAGCCCAGAGCATATCCCATGAATATCTTCGCCGATTTCAACGCGCGGATCGTAAAAGCTGTCGAAGCGCTTGACCTGAAGGACAAGGATGGCGCGTCGCCTGATCTGTCGCGCATCGCCGTCGAGCCGCCGCGCGACGCCAGCCATGGCGATCTTGCCACCAACGCCGCGATGGTGCTGGCCAAGCCGACCGGACAGAACCCGCGCGGGCTGGCGGAGAAACTGGTCGAGGTGCTGCGCGCCGATGCCGATGTCGCTTCGGCCGAGGTCGCCGGGCCTGGTTTCGTCAATCTGAGGCTCAAGGACGGCTTCTGGCATACGCATCTGACGGCGTTGCTTGGCGAAGGCCGCGACTATGGCCGTTCCAAGATCGGCGGCGGCCGCAAGGCCAATGTCGAATATGTTTCGGCCAATCCGACCGGCCCCATGCATGTCGGCCATTGCCGCGGTGCCGTCGTCGGCGACGCGCTCGCCAATCTGATGGCCTTCGCCGGCTTCGACGTCACCAAGGAATATGTCATCAACGACGCCGGCTCGCAGATCGACGTGCTCGGCCGCTCAGCCCTGCTGCGCTATCGCGAGGCGCTCGGCGACGATATCGGCGAGATCCCGTCCGGGCTCTATCCGGGTGATTATCTCGTCCCCGTCGGCCAGGCGCTGGCCAAGGAATTCGGCCGCGGCCTGCTGCAGATGCCGGACGAGGAAGCGCTGGCCATCGTCAAGGACCGTACCGTCGATGCGATGATGGTGATGATCCGCGAGGATCTGGCGCTGCTCAACGTGCATCACGACGTGTTCTTCTCGGAGCGCACTTTGCATGCCGACAACGCCAAGAAGATCCGCGCGGCGATCGCCGACCTGACGCTCAAAGGGCATATTTACAAGGGCAAGCTGCCGCCGCCCAAAGGCGAGAAGCCGGACGATTGGGAAGACCGCGAGCAGACGCTGTTCCGCTCGACCGCCGTCGGCGACGACATGGACCGGGCACTGGTCAAGTCGGACGGCTCGTTCACCTATTTCGCGGCCGACGTCGCCTATCTCAAGGACAAGGTCGAGCGCGGTTTCGTCGAGCTGATCTATGTGCTGGGCGCCGACCATGGCGGCTATGTCAAGCGGCTGGAAGCGCTGGCGCGCGCGGTTGCCGGTGACACGGTCAAGCTGACGGTTCTGCTTTGCAATCTGGTCAAGCTGTTCCGGGACGGCGAGCCGGTTCGGATGTCGAAGCGTTCCGGCGATTTCATCACCTTGCGCGAGGTGGTGGAGGAGGTCGGCCGCGACGCGATCCGCTTCATGATGCTTTACCGCAAGAGCGATGCGCCGCTCGATTTCGACTTCGCCAAGGTGACGGAGCAGTCGAAGGACAATCCGGTGTTCTACGTGCAGTACGCCTCAGCGCGCTGCCATTCGGTGTTCCGGCAGGCAAGCGAACAGCTGGGCGAGGCGAATTTCGACCGCCAGCGGCTGGCGGCATCGGTCGCGACGCTGGCCGACGAGGGCGAAATCGCGCTCATCCGCAAGCTGGCGGAATATCCGCGGCTGATCGAGTCCGCCGCGATCGCGCAGGAGCCGCACCGGCTCGCTTTCTACCTTTACGATCTCGCTTCCGGCTTCCACGGACAGTGGAATCGCGGCAACGATAATCCGGACTTACGTTTTGTTAAGGTTAACGACCGAGAATCAACCTATGCCAGACTAGGGCTGGTGCAGGCTGTTTCGGACGTCTTGACGTCCGGCCTGACGCTGATCGGGGCAGACGCGCCAACCGAAATGCGTTAGGTTTAACTAAAAAACCTGTCACCTTTTGCCCACATTGCGCTGGTAATGGCCAACCCTGCGCGACGTCCATGGCGTCCGACTGTGTGCGAGTTCGGGAACAATAATGGCAGACAGAACCCCGCTGAAAGTAACCGACCATAACGACATCGCCGCCGACGATCCGTTCGCGGAACTGACCCGGATCATGGGCTTCGACCCGCGCCAGCCGGTCAGGCAGCCTGCCGGCGAAAGAGCCGCGCCGGCAAACAAGGTTGCGGATGAAGCCGATTTCGACATCGACCTCGAAAAGGAGCTGATGGGCGAATTCGACGCTGTCGAGGACAGTGCGCCGGCCGCACAACAGCCCCCTCTCTACCGGATCGGGCAGGAGCCGGCTTACGAAGTCGCCAGCACGCCCGCCAATGACGACGAACTCACCGCGTCCTTCGAGCAGGATTTCGTCTTTGACGATGCTGCCGACCACGCCGACTTCGCCATTTCGCGCGAGCCCGAAGCGGAAGTCGCCTCCGAGCCGCAATTCGCGTCTGCGCAGCAATTCGATCCTGAACCCGACTTTACTGTCGAGCCGGAAGCCGCTTTCGACGATGATTTCGACAAGGCGGTCGCTGGTTCGCTCGCTGTCTCGCCGCTTGAAGACGATCTTCCGATCGACGAGGAGATGGCCGCTTCGCTGGACCAGGATTTCCTGCTCGACCATCATGAAACCGCCGACGTCCATCAGCATGCCGTCGAGGCCGTGCAGTCCGCGAGCGAAACGGCGTTCGAAGCCGATTTCGACAAGGCGGCGCAGATGTCGCTCGAGGACGAGATGGCGATCGACACTCACGAGCCGGAGCAGCCTCCTGTGGCCGCCGAGGCGGCCGAGGCTTATGCGGCCGCTCCGCTGATTTCCGAGGACGACTTTACCGGCCATTTCGACCAGACGATGGCCGATGTCGATTTGGGTCTCGGTGAAGACCTGAACGCCGGTGAGCACGAGGATTTCCAGGAGCCGGAGCCGCTGGTTGCCGACGAGCCGGCGCCGGCCGTCGAAATGCCGGCCGAGGTTCAGCACTTCGCGGTCGAATCCGAGCCCCACTATGCCGAACCCGTCGCCGCGCAGTCCCTCGACGATGATTTCGAGCTGAGCTTCCGCGATGCCTTGAACGAGGAGCCGCAGGCTCCGGCCGAGCCGGTCGCCGCGGCCCGGCCTTATCTGATCCAACCGGCTCCTGTCGCCGCCGCGCCGGTTCCACCGGTCGCCGCGGTCGAGCCGGCAAAGCCTGCTGCAAGCGAGCGCAGCCTGGAAGACGAGCTCAACGCCCTGCTCGGCGCCATGACCGCGCGGCCGATGCCGACGGTCAAGGAAGCCGCTCCGGCGCCGCAGCCTGTCGTACGGGCGCAACCTGTTGCGCAGCCTGCCAGCTACGCCGCCCCGAAGGCGGTCGACAATTTCGATTGGGATCTCGACAAGCGCCAGGCGTCGCCGCAGCCCGCACAGCCCATCGAGGCGGATCTGGACGATCTGCTTGCCAGCGAGCTCGACCGTCAGGATTTTGCACCTTCGGCGCACAGCACGGAGCCCAGCGTCGATTTCGATGACGACGCTTTCGATGCCGCTTTCACGAAGGGTATCGAAGCCGAGCACGCAGCCGCACCGAGCGTGACCGCTTCGGCCGGGAATCCAGCCAATTCGCTCGACTGGCCGGCGTCCGCCGAGCCGGCCAGGTCGTCGTGGAGCCGTTCAACTCCGACCTCCGCTTTTTCGACGCAGCCTGCATTTGCCGCTCAGCCCACGCCTGTAGTGCCGCAGATGGCAGCGCCCGTTGCGCCGCCGCAAGCCGCAGCACCTGCCTATCGCAGCGAACCGGCCGTGGATTACGCCGCCTATGCCAGGCCTGCCGCGCCGCAGTCGCGCCAGCATGACGACGTGCCGGACGTGGAGACCGTCGATGTGCCGGAGCGTGTTGTCGCTCTTGCGGACGACCTCGACATTCCGGAGCTCAGCTTCGAGGAGGATCAGCCGGCGGCGCCCGCATATGACGATCTCGATGCGGAATTCGCCAGCCTGCTCACCGACATGAACGCGACGGAGATCGCACCCGCAACCGCGCCGAACCGTGGTTATGAGGACGATTC
>JAEKLU010000320.1 GCA_019509685.1 Mesorhizobium sp.
GCGGCCGCGACTTCCGCTTCATGGCCTCGCTCCCGCCAGGTTTCGGCGAGGCCGGCTGCGTACCATTCGCGCATCGCTGGCAGGTCTAGCAGCCGCTGAGGATAGGCAGTGGCGGCGCCTTCGAACACCAGCCCATAGGACTGCGCCCGGAACGCGATTGGGGCGAAGAAGGCGTCGACCGCCGTGAAACGATCGCCGGTCAGGAAAGGCCCGCCGAAGCGGGCAATGCCGTCGTTCCACAGATCGCCCATCCGGGAGATGTCGTGCTTGAGCTCGCCGGACATCGGCGCCGGCGCCACACGCACGCCGCAGCTCATCGGACAGTCATTGCGCAGCGCCGTGAAGCTCGAATGCATCTCTGCCGCGGCCGAACGCGCCCAGGCGCGCGCCCTGGCGTCGGCCGGCCACACGCCTTGATGCCGCTCGGCCAGATATTCGACGATGCCGAGCGAATCCCAGACCGCCCAGCCATCATCGATCAGGCAAGGCACGCGGCCGTTGGGCGAGAACGACCTGTAGAAATCAAAACTCGGTCCGCCTGGAAACGGCGTCAGCCGCTCCTCGAAGGCAATGCCGAGGACACGCAGCAACAGCCATGGCCGCAGCGACCAGGACGAATAGTTCTTGTTGGCGATGTGAAGCGTATACATGCGCCACCTGCCCCTTCTGAATTTAGCGCGTCGCCGGCGCCGGCTGGCGGATCTCGCGGCCCTTGAACATCGACCAGCTGTACATTGCGAGCGCTATCCAGATCAGCACGAAGGCGATCGCCTCGGTCGTGCCGAAGGGCTCGTCGAAGACAAGCACGGCGATCAGGAACACCATGGTCGGCGCGATGTATTGCATGATGCCGATGGTCGAGAGGCGCAGAAGTTTGGCGCCGAAGGCGAAGAACAGAAGCGGGATCGCCGTTACCGGGCCGCAGCCGAGCAGCAGCGCGGTATCGCCGGCCGTGCCGGAGACGAAATGGTCCTGTCCGGTGGCGATCAGGTAGACGATGTAGCAGAGCGCCGGCGCCGACAGCAAAAGCACTTCGAGCAGGAAACCCTGGCTCGGCCCGATCGGCAGCGTCTTGCGGAAGAAGCCGTAGGCGGCGAAGGAAAAGGCGAGCGCCAGCGACACCCAGGGCAGTTTGCCGGCCTCGATGGTCATCACCGCCACCGCGATCGCCGCCAACGCGACTGCCATGATCTGCAGCCGGTCGAGCTTCTCGCCAAGCAGCAGCGCGCCGACAACAACGCTGACCAGCGGATTGATGTAGTAGCCGAGCGCGGTCTCGACGGTGCGGTCGACCGAGATCGCCCAGACATAGATGCCCCAGTTGATCGAGATCAGCACCGCCGTCAGCGCGGCCATGGCAAGGCTCCGGGGCGAGCGGATCGCGGCCTTGAAGTCGGCGGTACGGCCGGCCCAGACGAGCACGGCCGCCGCGATCGGCACCGACCAGAGGATGCGGTGCGAGATGACTTCGGCAAGCGGCAGATGCGCCACCGCCTTCATGTAGAAGGGTAGCAACCCCCACAGGAAATAGGCGCCGAGCGCCAGCATAAAGCCACGGCGGGCCTTGGCGTCTTGATCGGGCTGAGCGGTTTCGGTGGCCATGGCCCGACGCTATGGCCCAGCGGGCCTCACAAGACCATCACAAAGTTATGATGGATCAATGGACTTTCGGTGATGGGTCAAGCGGCCGGCTACAGGGCCGTCCGGTCAGCGAACCAATGTTCAATGCTTGGCCGGTTTCTCGACAAGTTCAAAGAAGAGGCGGTCCGGCGCTCCTTCGTCGTGCCTGAACCCTGTCAGCTCGGCCGCCAGATCGAGAGGGATATCGAAGATGTGGTCGGCACCATCGTCCTTGTCCTGCTTTGAAAACGCCTGCTGCCTCAAAGCGTCAAAGGAGGCTGGAACATCGCCGGTGGTGTGAAGATCCCTGATGTTTTTGTCGCCACTATGCCACACTCGCCAGATGTTCTTTCCGTTGCTCCAGAACTCGGCGCGCGCGAACATCTGATGTTCCTCTACGTGCACGACGGCCATCTCTCTACCCTGCGAGAACACGGACAGGTAACTGTCGGGAGGGTTGGGAAAGCTGCAATAATCCAGGATGATGATCGCCCAGCTCTTGTCGCTTCGATAGGCGCTTATGGGAGCATCAAAATCTTCCGACGAATCGCCGACGTCCCTGCCGAACAGGGCCGCGGCGTCCTTGATCCCGTAACCGCGAAAGCCGAACCAGCTTATCGAGAAGCCCACGCGCCCTACTCCGCCGCCACCAGCCCAGCCATCTCGCGGTTCTTCATCAGCTTGTAGACGATCGAATCCATCAGTGCCTGGAAGGAGGCGTCGATGATGTTTTCCGAGACACCGACCGTCCACCAGCGCGCGCCGGTGCCGTCATGCGATTCGATCAGCACGCGGGTGATGGCCTCGGTGCCGCCGTTGAGGATGCGCACCTTGAAGTCGGCGAGCTCGAGATCGACGATCTCGCTCTGGTACTTGCCAAGGTCCTTGCGCAGCGCGATGTCGAGCGCGTTGACCGGGCCGTGTCCCTCGGCCACCGACATCTTCTCGTCGCCGTCGACTTCGACCTTCACGATGGCCTCGGACACGGTCTTCAGATTGCCATTGGCATCGAAGCGGCGCTCGACCATGCAGCGGAACGAGGTGACGTTGAAGAACTCCGGCAGGCCGTGCAGCATCTTGCGCGCCAGCAGCTCGAACGAGGCGTCGGCGCCCTCATAGGCATAGCCCTCGGCCTCGCGCTCCTTGACGACCGAAATCAGCGCGTCGAGACGATGATCGTCCTTCGGCACGTCGATGCCGCGCCGCTTCAGCTCGGCGAGGAAATTGGCCTTGCCGCCCTGGTCGGAAACCATGACGCGGCGGCGGTTGCCCACGGCCTCCGGCGGCACATGCTCGTAGGTCGCCGGCTCCTTGGCCAAAGCGGAGGCATGGATGCCGGCCTTGGTGGCGAAGGCGGAGGAGCCGACATAGGGCGCCTGGGCTTCAGGCGCGCGGTTGAGCAATTCGTCGAAGGCGCGGGAGAGCCGCGAGATGCCGGTCAGCGCCTCGGCCGAGATGCCGGTTTCGAAGCGGTCGGCGAATGCCGGCTTCAGCGACAATGTCGGGATGATCGAGATCAGATTGGCGTTGCCGCAGCGCTCGCCGATGCCGTTCAGGGTGCCCTGGATCTGGCGCACGCCGGCCTCGACGGCGGCGAGCGAATTGGCCACCGCCTGTCCGGTGTCGTCATGGGCATGGATGCCGAGATGGTCGCCCGGGATGCCGTGCGCGATGACCTTGCCGACGATGGCACGCACTTCCGAAGGCTGCGTGCCGCCATTGGTGTCGCACAGCACCACCCAGCGCGCGCCGGCATCATATGCCGACTTCGCGCAAGCCAGCGCATAGTCCGGATTGGCCTTGAAGCCATCGAAGAAATGCTCGCAATCGACCATCGCTTCCTTGCCCGAAGCGACGGCGGTCTCGACCGAAGTCCTGATCGATTCCAGGTTTTCCTCATTGGTGCAGCCGAGCGCCACACGCACATGATAATCCCAGCTCTTGGCGACGAAGCAGATGGCGTCGGACTTCGACTGCACCAGCGCGGCGAGACCCGGATCGTTCGAGGCGGAAACCCCGGCACGCTTGGTCATGCCGAAGGCGACGAATTTCGCGCTCTCAGTCCGCTTCTTCTGGAAGAAGGCGGTGTCGGTCGGGTTGGCGCCGGGATAGCCGCCCTCGACATAATCCATGCCGAACGCGTCGAGCAGCTTGGCAATCGCGATCTTGTCCTCGACGGAAAAGTCGATGCCCGGCGTCTGCTGGCCGTCGCGAAGCGTGGTGTCGAAGAGAAACAATCTTTGCTTTTTCATGGCTATAGCCCGAAAGGCCGCGATCCTTCGCGCCCCCCTCTGTCCTGCCGGACATCTCCCCCACTTGGAGGGAGATCAGCCGTCACTTCCGCTTTCGCCAATCTCCAGCGTTGCAGGAAGAGCGGCATAGCCGAGGCTGCCAATCTCCCCCCTTGTGGGGGAGATGTCCGGTAGGACAGAGGGGGGCGCCGTAGAGCACAAACCTGCATAGT
>JAEKLU010000321.1 GCA_019509685.1 Mesorhizobium sp.
ACGAAGACGTTGCCCTCGCCTATTGCCCGGTCCGCCACCTGTTCGTTGCCGATGGCAAGCGGCTCAAGATAGGTGCCGTCGGCGAAAAAGACGCAGGCGTTCTCCGTGCCGAAAGGATGGACGCCAACCGGCGCGACGACAAAGCCGAGCGCGGTCAGACGTGTCCGCGCGACATCGAGGCTCCCAGTCGGCAGCACCAGATGGTCGAGCGGATGAGGTGATGTTTTGGTCATTCCGGCGCGGTGTGCCCCATTCCTGCCGGCGGTTCAAGTGCAACGGAGATGGATCGGCGCCCTCAGGCTGCCGCGACTACATCCGCCGAATAGCGCAGTTCGCGCAGCGGTTTCACCTTGCTGGTCGTCTCCGCATAGGTCGGATGCGCCTTGTAAGCCGCAAGGGCCGCCTCATCCTCGAATTCGGCATAGACGACAACGTCGATCGCGTTGGAGAACAGGTCGACCTTGGTGTTGAGCGTCACTTCGAAATGGCTCGAATGCGGGATATTGCCGAGAGCCTGCAGACCTGTCCGCACGGACTCGACATCTTCCTTGCGCCGCACGCTGAAGAAAACGATGTGCCGGATCAACCCAGCCTCCTTGATCGTCAATTCAGCTTTCTTGTGGGAGCGACGCGCTAGCGTCAACCGGCAACGATGTCGCGCCCGCGATCCGCAGATGCCCGGAGTTCAGACCGCTCCGGTGACGGTGCGCACGATCCGCGACATCTCCCTCACCGTCTGATCCAGGTAGTAGCCGTGGTTGTAGAGGCCGTCCCAGATCAGGAAAAAGGCGATGGCGGCGATGACGATCACATAACGCATAGCTAAAACTATCGTATGCAGGCTGTCGGGGCCATAGCGCGCGTTCCAGTCCACGGCTTTTTTACCGAGGCCGCCCAGCTTCAAGCGCTCGTGTCGATCCAGCCGATATTGCCCGGGCCGCTCACGACGCCGCTGCGGGTTTGCCATAGCCTGCCCGACTTGGGTGGCGCGGAGCTTCAAAGCGTGACGCGGTACCTGGCAAACCCCGCGTCACCGTCCCCCGCGGCCTCTATTTTGAGGGTTTTCACCTCGGCGATGAAATCCTTGGCCTTCGGTCCGGTCTCGAAGACGACGCTTGTTCCCGGCAGCGGTGCAAACGACCAATTGTCGTCGGCCGACGGATTGATCGTGCCCTCGCTGATGACGAAGCGCACGATCACATCGCGGTTGGTGTCCGGCGCCTCGTAGATGATCTTGGAAGCGTTGATGTCAGGAAAATTGCCGCCACCGCCGGCGCGGTAATTGTTGGTGGCGACGACGAATTTCGCTGCCGGATCAATCGGTTTTCCGTTGAAGCTCAAGTCAATGATACGGCTGGAGCCTGCGTTGGCGATGCCGCCCTTCGAATCGTATTTCGGCGGCTGCGACAGATCGATCCTGTAGGTGACGCCGTCGATCACGTCGAAATTATAGGACGGGAACTCGGTGTTGATCAGCGGCTGGTCGGCCTTGCCCGGCTCGATCCGGTTGAAGATGCCGGCCGACATCTCGAGCCATTCCTTGACCTGCGCTCCGGTGATTTCGACCGCACGCACGGTGTTCGGATAGAGGTAGAGGTCGGCGACGTTCTTGATGGCGATATCGCCCACCGGAACGTCGGTATAATAGTCGGCGCCGTTGCGCCCGCCGGCCTTGAAGGGCGCTGCCGCCGAGAGCAGCGGCACATCCTTCCACTCAGTGCTCTTCAAGATGTCCTTGAGGTACCAGCTCTGCGCCTGGTTGACGATCTGCACCGACGGATCGTCGGCAACCAAAGCGAAATAGGAATAGAGCGGCGCCGATGTTTTGCCGACCGGACGGCGCACATAGGCAAGCGTCGCCTGATGGTCCTGCTCGAGTGCCGCGATGATACGTTTGTCGTCCGCAACGGTCGGCTTGTTCTTGTTGTCGACCCGCTCATAGATCGGCCGCGCTTCCGAGGTTGCCGAAACCACGCGCCATTTCGAGCCGTCGCGCTCCAGCAAAAGGTCGATCAGGCCCATATGCGAGCCCCAGAAGCCGCCCATCACCGCCGGCTTGCCCTGCAGCGTGCCTTTGTCGGTGTCGACGCCTGCTAGTGCCTGGAAATCCTTCTTGCCGGGGAAGACCAGGTGCTGGTGGCCGGTGAAAACGGCATCGATGCCCTCGACGCCGGCGACGAAGAACGAGGCGTTCTCCATCTTGTCGCCTTGCTTGACGTCGATGCCCGAATGCGAGAGCGCGATGACGATATCGGCGCCCTCTTCCTTGATCTGCGGCACCCAGGCCTTGGCCGCCTCGACGATGTCGCGCGTCTGGACATTGCCTTCGAGGTTCTTCAAGTCCCAGACCATGATCTGCGGCGGCACGAAACCAATGACGCCGATCTTGATCGGCTGCTCGGCGCCGGAACCGTCCTTGATCTTCCTGTCGAGGATCACATAGGGCTTGAGATAGAGCTTGTCGTCGCGCGGGTTGGCGGCAAGCGTCGTGCCGCGGATCAAATTGGCGCAGACGAAGGGGAAATTGGCGCCGGCCAGCACCTTATCGAGGAAGGACAGACCGTAGTTGAACTCGTGATTGCCGAGCGTCGAGCATTCGTAGCCGAGCAGGTTCATGCCCTTCATGATCGGATGCAGATCGCCGTCCTTGAGACCCCTCTCATAGGCGATGTAGTCGCCCATCGGGTTGCCCTGCAAAAGGTCGCCATTGTCTATCAGCATCGAATTGGCGGCCTCCTTGCGTACCGCATCGATCAGCGAGGCCGTGCGCGACAGGCCCATCGTGTCGTTCGCTTTGTCGGCGTAGTAGTCGTAGGGCAGCACGTTCACATGGATGTCGGTCGTTTCCATGATCCTGAGATGCGCCTGATTGGTCGCGGCGCGGGCGGAGAACGGATGCAGCATGATCAGCGCGCCGCTGGCGGCGGCGCCGGCCAGGAATTCCCGGCGGGAGAATTCGCGGCTGGAGATGGGCAGTGGTGACATCGTTCGCTCCTCTTCGACAACACACCAACCCCCTGCCCCGGCGCGGAGCATCGCGCCAGAGGCGCTTCGAGTCCATGCGCAGGGAAAAGCTTTCGATCACGACAAGGTGACGCCGCGATGAAACGGCAGACGAGCCTATTAGCTCTTGTCGTCGCCCTGGGTGATCAGCCGCGCGCTGCGCTGGCCGGTAAAGTAGATCCATAGCCAGCTAAGCGAAACCGCCAGACGATTGCGGAAATCGATCAGGAAATAGATGTGCGCGATGCCCCAGAGCCACCAGGCGAGCCAGCCGGTGAGCTTGATCCAGCCGAAATCGATCGCGGCCGCCCGCTTGCCGATCGTCGCCAGGTCGCCGGCATGCCGGTACTGGAAAGGACGGGCCGCGGTGTCGCCGGCAAGCCGCGCCTTGATCGTCGCGGCAACATGCTTGCCCTCCTGCTTGGCGGAAGGAGCCACGCCCGGCACAGGCTTGCCATCCGGCCGCAACACATGAGCGGTGTCGCCGATGACGAAGATTTCCGGGCTGCCCGGTACGGTGAGATCGGGCTCGACCAGCACCCTGCCCGCGCGGTCGACCGGTGCCTTTAGCCACTCTCCCGCCGGCGAAGCGGCAACACCGGCGGCCCACAGGATCGTTCGCGCCGGCAGATGCGTATCGCCGAAGACGACACCCTCCGCGTCGAGCTTCGTGACAGCCCGGCCAAGCTCCACCGTCACGCCAAGGCGCTCCAGCGACGCCTTTGCGTAGGCGGACAGCTGTGGCGCGAAATTGGCCAGGATGCGGTCGCCGGCCTCGACCAGCACCACGCGAGCCTGGCGCGTATCGATGTTGCGGAACTCGCCGCGCAGCGTGTCATGCGCGAGTTCGGTGATGGTGCCGGCAAGCTCGACGCCGGTCGGCCCGCCGCCGACGATGACCAGCGTCAGCAGCGCCTGGCGCCTCGCGGGATCGGTCTCGCGCTCCGCCTGCTCGAAGGCCAGCAGGATGCGGCGGCGGATCGTCGTGGCATCCTCGAGCGTCTTCAGCCCCGGCGCGAACGGTTCCCATTCGTCATGGCCGAAATAGGCGTGGCGGGCGCCGG
>JAEKLU010000322.1 GCA_019509685.1 Mesorhizobium sp.
GCCGCCGCTGGACTGACTTGCAGCGAGGTCGCACCAATCAACGAAACAAGGCCAATGAGAAACGAAGACGTCAGGACGTGAGGGGAACGTAGCACTGCCAACACCACCGCAACGAGGAGACTGACGACGAGTTAATGCGGAAACGGCAAGCCTCGCAATTAAATAATTAATAATGTCCTAACACAAATTGCGTTGCGCCGAACGAGCGGCGGCTAGGCTTCTTGCACGCCGGCACGGCCTGCAAGCCGCGCGGCCCTGACCAGTTTACGGTCGAACGTGGTGTATCCCTCGCAATGCGCGGATCGGACGAGATGCAGCGCATCCGCGAAGTCCATCCCCGCCTCGGAGAAATCGAGCGCTGAAGAGAGGATCGCTGCGTCCTCCATTTCGACGGTAGGAAGGCCGCCAAACACCCGCAATGCATTGACGATAACGGGCTGCTCATAACCATAGGCGCTGCGCAGCACCCATTCGACCTCCAGAATGACCGTGATGGCGACAAAGATGGGCTGATTGTCGATCAGCCGCCGGGCTCTTGCGGATTGCTCGGGATGGTCGTTCGTCAGATATCTGACGACAACGTTGGTATCAATCGCGAGCATGGCGCCGGCGCGCTTCGGCAAGGACGCCCGCGTCCATTTCCTCCAACGTTTTCGGCTTGCCGGTATGCGGCAGCACACCAAAGACATCCTGCGGCCGCGTCGGTGCGAAAGCCGGCGCTAGCTTCAAAAGAACGCCCTCAGGCGTGTCTTCGACCTGCAGACGCGTCCCGGCGCCCCAATCCTTCCTTTTCCGGATCGCGCTGGGCAGAATGACTTGTCCCTTGGTCGAGACGGTCGTGATGAGCTTTTCGGTGGTGGCCATCGTGGCTTACCTTAGTGTAAGACAAAGGTAAGATAATCTTGCAAGATTGGCTATTCAAGCCGGTTGGATTGTGAATCCTCAAACCCTTGTGCCGCCGACGGTCATCTGGTCCATCCGCAGATGCGGCTGGCCGACACCGACCGGCACGCCCTGTCCGGCCTTGCCGCACATGCCGATGCCGTTGTCGAGCTTCATGTCGTTGCCGATCATCGAGACCCGATGCATGGCGTCCGGCCCATTGCCGATCAGCATCGCGCCCTTGATCGGCTGCGTCACCTTGCCGTTCTCGATCATGTAGGCTTCGGTGCAGCCGAACACGAATTTGCCCGACGTGATATCGACCTGTCCGCCGCCGAAGGAGACGGCGTAGATGCCGTTCTTGACCGAGGCGATGATCTCGTCCGGCTCCATGTCGCCCGACGTCATATAGGTGTTGGTCATGCGCGGCATCGGCTGGTGCGCATAGCCCTCGCGCCTTCCGTTGCCGGTCGCCTGCATGCCCATCAGCCGGGCGTTCTGGCGGTCCTGCATGTAGCCGACGAGCTTGCCGTCCTCGATCAGCACGTTGCGCGCCGAGGGCGTGCCTTCGTCGTCGACGGTAAGCGAACCGCGCCGCTCGGGGATGGTGCCGTCGTCGACGACGGTGACGCCCTTTGCGGCAACCTGCTGGCCCAGAAGGCCGGCGAAGGCCGAGGTCTTCTTGCGGTTGAAATCGCCTTCCAGCCCGTGGCCGACCGCTTCATGCAGCATCACGCCCGGCCAGCCGCTGGACAGAACGATGTCGAAGGTGCCGGCGGGTGCCGGAACCGCTTCGAGATTGACCAGCGCCTGCCGCAGCGCCTCGCTGGCGGCATGCTTCCAGGTTTCCTCGCCGACGAAATCGCCAAAGCTCTTGCGGCCACCCATGCCGTAGGAGCCGCTTTCCTGCCGGTCGCCGTCGCCGACCACGACCGACACGTTGATGCGGACCAGCGGGCGGATGTCGCGCACGATCTGGCCATCGCCGCGCACGATCTCGACATGCTGCCAGGAGGCCGCGAGCGAAGCCGTCACCTGGCGCACGCGGGGGTCGCTCGCGCGCACCCAGCCATCGATCTCCTGCAACAGCTTCGCCTTGGCCTCGAAGGAGGGCGACGGTATGGGATTTTCGTCCCCGTAAAGATGCCGGTTGGTGCGCGCGGGTGCGGCGGCGAGCGTGCCGGAATAGCCGCCCTTGACGGTCGACACTGCATCGGCCGCGCGCAGCAGCGCGGCTTCCGAGAGATCGCTCGAATGGGCGTAGCCGCTTGCTTCGCCGGCCACGGCGCGCAGGCCAAAACCCTGGTCAGTGCTGAAATTGGCTGTCTTCAGCCGGCCATTGTCGAACATCAGCGCTTCGCTCTCGCTGTATTCGATAAACAGCTCGCCGTCGTCGGCACCCTTGATGGTGTCGGCGACGATCTCTTTGACGCGATCGTCGGAAATGTCGAATTGGCCGATCAGGCTGTTCATGGCGGGCTGTCCACTGGGTAATTTCTCTGGCTTCCCCCGATGTAGGGGCGAAGGCACGCCAAGACAATCGGCGTTCGCCGCGCAAAGTGATTGTGGTACCCGCGGAACGCTCGCTCAGGGCAGGGCGGCGAAGCCGTCGGCGAAGCCCTTGAGGTCGACGGGGATGCCGATGCCTTCCTCGGGCGTCTGGAAGACGATGAAGGTGGCCGACGTGCCGGTCTTCAGCGTGTCGAGCAGCGGCTTTTCGAGGATAACTTCGGCATAGCAGCCGTCCTGGAAGCAGCGCACGAAATAGGCGCGGCCGATGTCCTTGCCGTCGACATTGAGCCCGAGACCGTTGGGCAACAGCACGCCGAGCGGCGCCAGCACGCGCAGGATCTCGGCCTTGTTGTCCGCCGTGCGCAGCACCACCACCGAAAGCCCCATTTCCGGGCGGTCCTCGGCGACGACATTCTGCATCATCACGCATTGTTCGGACGTGGCACCCGCCGGCGTGTCGCAAATGATCGACCACGCGCCATGCGTCGACTTGACCGTGCCGCTGGGCGGCGTGGCGTTGTTCGGCGAGGCGGCGGTGCCGACGGATATGCCGCCGCCGAGCAAGGCGATGGCAAGGGTGACCTTCGCCAGGGTTCTCGAAAGCCAGGAAGTCATGACGGCTCCATTGCGAATCACGGCACTTTAAGCCGCGCCGGGGCCAAGTAAAGGACGAGACCATCGCCGGTCCGCCCCGATACCCGGCAATTCAGCGCTTTTCCATAGCAAATTCGCCCGAATTGCGACCGTCTGCTGCATCGCTTCATCACGGCCCGCTATACCCTTCGGGCTGCGCGCAAAAATGCCGCACGGTTTCGTCCGCTCCTTCCTTGCGGAGGGAATTAGAGTATGGTTTGAACCAGCCTAGGGACAGACCGGGATTCCCAATCCCGGCATCGTCCCTTATTGGTGCGATCAGATCGCGGGAAGTGGGAGACGAGAGGGCGATGAGGAAATTCCTGGCAAGCGCTGAATTCTTGGCAGGTACGGTCGCTTCGGCCGTGCTCTTCTCCAGTGCCGCGGCCCGTGCCGACCAGCCGCGCGAATGGGAGATGACCTTCCAGGCGCCGGCGACCGACATGATGCGGCAGATCGAGCGGTTCGGGAACTACACCATGTGGTTCATCGTCCCGATCACCATCCTGGTGCTGGTGCTTCTCCTGGTCTGCATCCTGCGCTTCCGCGCCAGCGTCAACCCGGTTCCGTCCAAGACCAGCCACAACACGCTGATCGAAGTGATCTGGACCGTCGGGCCGGTGCTCGTGCTGCTCTTGATCGCCATTCCCTCGTTCCAACTGCTCACCGCGCAGTACACGCCGCCGGAAGAGGCCAAGCTCACAGTCAAGGCGACCGGCAACCAGTGGAACTGGGACTACGAATACCAGGTCGACAAGACCTTCTCCTTCAACTCGGCTATCCTCCAGGATGCCGACCGCGCCAAGGCGGGCAAGGAAGACCGCGCACGCTATCCGCGCCTGCTGGCGGTCGACAATGAGCTGGTCGTGCCGGTCAACACCATGACACGCGTGCTGATCACCGCCACCGACGTCATCCACTCCTTCGCCATGCCGTCCTTCGGCATCAAGATGGACGCCGTGCCCGGCCGCACCAACGAGACCTGGTTCAAGGCCGAGAAGGAAGGCCTCTATTATGGCCAGTGCTCGCAGCTCTGC
>JAEKLU010000323.1 GCA_019509685.1 Mesorhizobium sp.
CAGTTTCTTCGAGCCAACCGTGACATGCAGGTGGTTCTGGTCGCCAAGATGCTCGACCCAGTCGACGACGCCGTCGGCATGGCCGTTCGCCGCCTTCTCGATCGACAGATGCTCGGTGCGGGCGCCGATCGTCGTCGTGCCCGCCGGCGCGCCGCCGTCGGGCAGCAGACCGGCCGGCAGGAGATTGATCGCCGGCTGGCCAAGGCGGGCCGCGACGTGAAGGTTTGCCGGCTCGGAATAGATCGTGCGCGGCGTGCCGATCTGCACCAGCAGGCCGTTGGCAAGAATGCCGATACGGTCGGCCATGGTCATCGCCTCGATCTGGTCGTGCGTGACATAGAGCATGGTGGCGCCGAGTTCCGACTGGATGCGCTTCAGCTCCAGCCGCAGATCGCCGCGCAATTTGGCGTCGAGCGAGGACAGCGGCTCGTCCATCAGGTAGATCGACGGCTTGCGCACCAGCGCGCGGCCGATGGCGACGCGCTGCATCTCGCCGCCCGACAGTTTTGTCGAGCGGTTGTCGAGCTTGTGATCGATGCGCACCATGCGCGCCACTTCCTCGACCCGGCGGCGCACCGCCTCTTCCGGAAAGCGCCGCGCCGGCGAGCGCAGCGGAAAGGCGAGGTTGTCGAAGACCGACAGATGCGGATAGAGCGAATATTGCTGGAAGACGAAAGCGGTGTCGCGCTCTGCCGGTGAGAGCGTCGTTGCATTGTGCCCGGCAATATGAATCGTGCCGCTGTCCGGCCGCTCCAGGCCGGCGATCAGCCGCAGCGTCGTCGTTTTGCCGGCGCCGGTCGGTCCGAGCAGCACGACGAACTCGCCGTCCTTGATCTGCAGATCGAGATTGCTGAGAGCGACCGTCTCGCCGAAGCTCTTGGTCACACCCCGGATATGGACGTCAGCCATGGCGCGCCTCCGCTGCGGTGTCATGCATCGCGGTCCGGACCGCGCGTCCGGTGCCCTTCTCGAACAGCGACAGCCGCGCGCTGCTCAAGGACAGCCCGACCTGCTCGCCGGGATTGAGGTGGATTTCCGCCGGCACTCGCGCCTTGATGATGCCGTCGGCGGTCTCGACAGCGACGATCTGCGTGGTGCCGAGATATTCGGTGCCGTAGATCGCGCCGCGCAGTTTCGAGCCATCGTCGAAGCGGATGTGCTCGGGCCGGATGCCGAGCGCCATATCGGCGGGTGCGATGTCCTCGCGCACCTCCGGCACCGATACTTTCGCGCCTTGCACGACGATCTCTTTCGCGCCCTTGGCAAGCCCGCCGCCGAAGCGCAGGAAATTCATCGGCGGCGAGCCGATGAAGTCGGCGACGAACATCGTCGCCGGACGGTCGTAGATTTCGCGCGGTGTGCCGAACTGCTCGATGACGCCATGGTTCATCACGGCGATCTTGTCGGCCATCGACATCGCTTCCATCTGGTCATGCGTGACATAGACCGTGGTGGCGTGGATGCGGTTATGCAGCTCGCGCAGCTCATGCACCATAAGATCGCGGAACTCGGTATCGAGCGTGCCGAGCGGCTCGTCCATCAGGAAGCATTTTGGCCGCCGCACGATGGCGCGGCCGAGCGCGACGCGCTGGCGGTCGCCGCCCGCAAGACCTGAGACCGATTTCTCAAGCAGGTGGTCGATACGCAGGAGCTTCGCGGTCTCGTCGACACGGCTCCGGATCTCGGCTGCCGGCATGCCCTGCGCCAAAAGCGGAAAGCCGATGTTCTTGCGCACATTCATATGCGGATAGAGCGCGAACAGCTGGAAGACGAAGGCGATGTCGCGCTCGCGGGCGCGGCGCATGGTAACCTCCTCGCCGCCGAGAAGGATCTGGCCGCCGGTCGGCAGTTCGAGCCCGGCGATCATGCGCAAGGTCGTCGTCTTGCCGCAGCCGGACGGCCCGAGCATGACGAAGAACTCGCCATCCTCGACCACGAAGTTGGAGTCCTGCACGGCGACGAAATCGCCGAAGGCCTTCCTCAGATGTTGGACGCGGATCTCGGCCATGACTATTCCGGGAACTTCGAGACGATGATGAACATCACCGTGCCGGCAAGCATGGTGATGAAGGAATAGGTGTAGAGCGCCAGCGCGAAAGGCTGGAACAGCATCAGGAAGCCGATGGCGATGAGCGCCGTGGCGATGTTTTCCATCAGGCCGCGCCTTGCCCAGCGCGGCCAGCGTGATTTGCGCTTGGTGGGTTGGGTCATGCTCATTTGCGCACCGCGCCGAAGGTTATGCCGCGCAGCAATTGCTTGCGCAGCAGGATGGTGAAGACCAGGATCGGCACCAGGAAGATCGTCGTACCGGCGGCCACCGCCGGCCAGTCCTGGCCGCCTTCGCCGATGATGGTCGGGATGAAGGGCGGCGCGGTCTGCGCCGTGCCCGAGGTGAGCAGGGCGGCGAAGGCGTATTCGTTCCAGGCGAAGATCAGGCAGAAGATGGCAGTTGCGGCAATGCCGGTCGTCGCCTGTGGCAGCACGGTGCGCCAGAAGGCCTGCAGCCGGGTGTAGCCGTCGATCATGGCGGCTTCCTCATATTCGCGCGGGATCTCGTCGATGAAGCCCTTCAAGAGCCATACCGCCAGCGAGACGTTGACCGCGGTGTAGAGCAGGATCATGCCGAGCGCGGTGTCCGAGAGGCCAAGCTCGCGATACATCAGGTAGATCGGGATCGCGACCGCGATCGGCGGCATGAAGCGCGTCGACAGGATGAAGAACAGAAGGTCGTCGGCCAGAGGCACCTTGAAGCGCGAAAAGCCGTAAGCCGAGAGCGTGCCGAGGAAGACCGCGCAGAAGGTCGAGCCGAAGGCGATGATCAGCGAGTTGACGAAGCGCGGCAGGAAGTTCGACGGCCCGGCGATCACCATGTTGCGCTTGCGCACCGTCTCGTCGCAGAAGCCGGTCGCCGGCCCAAGCGAGTTGATGTATTCCGGCGTCTGCCGCGTGCGGGTGGTGAACAGGTTGCAATAGCCTTCGATGCTCGGCTGGAAGACGACCTTGGGCGGATAGGCGATCGAATCCGGCGGCGTCTTGAAGCTGGTGGCGAAGATCCACAGCAGCGGCACGATCGAGATCAAGGCGTAGAGCACGATGATCGTGCCGGCGATGCGCTTCGAGTTTGCCGAGGGGGCGACGACGGAATGGGCGGTGGTCAGGCTCATCTCTGCTTCACCTTGTTGAGCGCCTTGACGTAGATGTTGGCCAGGCCGAACACCGCGACGAACAGGATGATGGCAAAGGCCGAGGAATAGCCTGTGCGCCAGCTCTCGAAAGCCTGCCGCTTCAGCGTGATCGAGGCGACCTCCGTGGTCGAGCCTGGCCCGCCGCCGGTGAGCAGATTGACCATGTCGAACATCTTGAAATTCTCGATGCCGCGAAACAGCACCGCGAGCATGATGAAGGGCAGCGCCATCGGCAGCGTGATCGACCAGAACTGCCGCCAGTTGGAGGCGCGGTCGACCTCGGCCGCTTCATAGATGTATTCGGGGATGGAGCGCAGGCCGGCGAGGCAGATCAGCATCACGTAGGGCGTCCACATCCAGGTGTCGACGATGATGATCGACCACGGCGCCAGCTCCACATTGGACAGCATCTGGATGTTCGTCGGCGGAATGCTGGTGATGAAGGAGATAGCGTAGGAGAACAGGCCGATCTGCGGCTCGTAGAGGAAGCGCCAGAAATTGCCGACCACCGCCGGAGACAGCATCATCGGCACCAGGATGATCGTCGTCCAGAAGGCGTGGCCACGGAATTTTCTGTCGATCAGCCAGGCCAGCGTGAAGCCGATAAGCGTCTGCAGCAGGATCGTCCAGAACACGAAATGCGCCGTCGTCTGCATGGCGATCCAGATGTCCTGGTCGCCGAGGATGCGCTGGTAGTTGGCGAGCCCGAGGTTCTTCACCACCTCGTTCGGCCGGTTGGCGCGATAATTGGTGAAGGAGAGATAGATCGCCCAGAAAAGCGGGAAGATGTTGATGGCGAGCAGCAACAGGATCGTCGGCGAGATGAAGAGCCAGGCGAGGCCCTTGTCGCTGATGCCCCGGACCTTGCGGGCCAACGGTCGTCGGCGAGATGAACAGCCAGGCGAGGCCCTTGTCGCTGATGCCCCGGACCTTGCGGGCCAACGGTTCCGGGGTCGCCCGGGCAACGTTCTCCGCAGTCCGATTGAGCATGGTAAGTCCTGCTTCGGTCACTTGGGTCGTCTCTGTCATGGAATTTATCTGAACTGCGTCCCGTGCCAAGGGTGGCACGGGACCGAGAGCATGATGCCGAAAAGTGTGAAGCGGTTTTCGGACGACATCATGCTCACTCTCTCTTTGGTCCGGAGCGGATGATTTCAGGTCTGTTCGACCCGAAATCATCCGGCTCTGGGTCCTAGCTCGGGAGGAGCCGGTTACATCTTGCCGTCATCCTGGAACACCTGGGTCCAGTCCTTGACCAGGCCGTCGAGCGCATCCTTGGCAGAGCCCTGGCCGGCGACGACATAGTCATGGAAGCGCTTCTGCGAGGCCTGCAGCAGCGGCGCGTAGCTCGGCTCGGCCCAGAAGTCCTTCACGATGGCCATCGAGTCGAGGAAGGTCTGCGCGTAGGGCTGGCTGGCCGGGAACTTCGGATCCTTCACCACCGCGTTGAGGCAGGAATAACCGCCCAGCGACCACCACTTGGCCTGCACGTCCTTGTTGGCGAACCACTTGATGTATTTCAGCGCCGATTCCTGCTTGTCGGAATAGGACACCACCGAAATACCCTGACCGCCAAGCTGCGCGAACTGGGCGCCGCCGGGACCCTTGGGATTGACGAAGTAGCCGATCTTGTCGCCGCCGACATTCTCGTCCTTCTGCAGGCCTGGCCAGGTGAAGGCGAAGTTCATGTGCATCGCCACCTGACCGGATTTGAAGGCATCGACGCCTTCACCCATGTAGCTGTTCGATGCGCCCGGAGGGGTACAGCAGTCGTAAAGCGCCTTGTAGAATTCCAGGCCTTTGATTGAGTCGGCCGAATTGACGAAGCCTTCCATCTCGTAGGGCTTCTTCGGGTTCTCATATTGGAAGCCGTAACTGTAGAGCACATCCATGGCGCCCATGGTGATGCCTTCCGAGCCGCGCTCGGTATAGATCGAGGCGCCGTAGACGGTCTTGCCGTCGATCTGCCGCTTCTGGAAGAATTCGGCGATCTGCTTCAACTGGTCGAAAGTCGCCGGCGGGCCGAGATCCCAGCCATACTTCGCCTTGAATTCCTTCTGCAGTTCCGGCTTGGAGAACCAGTCCTTGCGATAGGTCCAGCCGACGACGTCGCCCATGGCCGGCAGCGCCCAGTAGTTCGGCGTGTTCTTCGGCCATTCGGAGTAGCCGACGACAGTTGCCGGCACGAAGTCGTCCATGCTCATCTTCTCCTTCTCGAAGAAGTCGTTCAGCTTGACGTAGTGGCCGTTCTCGGACGCGCCACCGATCCACTGGTTGTCGCCGATGATCAGGTCGCAGAGCTTGCCGTGCGAGTTGAGCT
>JAEKLU010000324.1 GCA_019509685.1 Mesorhizobium sp.
ATGGGCTACGCATCGCACGAAGTACGTGCGGATTTCCGCAGGTGTTGTGCCAGATGCCGCTAGGAAATTCATGCCGCGTTCCTTCGCGCCCCCCTCTGTCCTGCCGGATATCTCCCCCACGAGGGGGGAGATCACCTGTCGCAATGGCTTTCGCCAATTGCCAACGTTGCAGAAAGTGCGGGGCGCTGAAGCTGCCAATCTCCCCCCATGTGGGGGAGATGTCCGGCAGGACAGAGAGGGGCGCTGTCCCGCCAGCATCTCAGCGCGCCAGCGCGCACCTAATGCCGACGCGTCGCCTTGGGCGCGTGCCCGTGCTCCTCTCGAAACGCCCGCGCAAAACTCGACATCGAGGCAAAGCCGCAGGCCAGCGCGACATCGCGCACCATCAGCGTCGAATGCGCCAAAAGATCGGCGGCGCGTTTCAGCCTGAGCCGCCGGTAATAGCCATTGGGCGAGATATCCAGCTCGGCGCGGAAATTGCGCTCGAGCTTATCCGGCGACACACCCAGCCGTTGCGCGAGCTCGGCCATGCCGAGCCGCTCCTCGACCGCATCTTCCATGATGGCGATGGCCGACAGCACCAGTTCGTTCTGCACGCCGGTGCGCAGCCGGAGTGGCATCAGCTTGCGATCGACACTGGAGCGCAATTGGCTGTGCACGAACCATTCGGCGACACCCGCCGCGAGCTCGGCGCCGTAATCGCGCGTGATGATCTCCAGCATCATGTCGAGGCTGCCGACGCCGCCGGCCGACGTGAAACGCTTGCGGTCGATGACGAAGAGGTCGCGCCGAAGCTCGATGTCCGGGAAGGCCTCGGTGAAGGCGGCCTGGCTCGTCCAGTGCAAGGTGCAGGCGTGGCCGTCGAGCAGGCCGGCGCGAGCGAGGAAGAAGGCCGCGTCGGCCACGGCGCCGATATGGGCGCCGCCGCGCAGGCTTTTCCGGATCCAGCTCATCGCCTCGTCGGCCACGACATGATCGGCGTCGCCACCCGAGCAGACGACGATGCGGTCGACCTTCGGCGCATCGGAAGCGCAAAAGCCTGGCTGGATGACGACGCCGTTAGAGGCCTCGACCGTGCCTTGGTCGGCGCCGACGATCACCCAGCGATAGCAATCGCGCCTGGCCAGCACATTGGCCGCGCGCAGCGGCTCGATGACGGACGAAAACGCCATCATCGGGAAGCCCGGGAAAACCAGCACGGCGAAGGTGAGGGGCGCCTCGCTGGCGGCCGGCTGTGCGAGGTCGCGTTTTCGGGTGGCGAGGGTGGCATTCACGATTGTGTATTTCCCGGGCGCAGCATTGGTGGCAGAGAGAACGCAAACTGTAGCTGGCCAGCCGGCCGGCTTGCAACGGAGACACCAGGATGTTTGCGGCAACCGCGATCGACACCAAGGACAAGCCGGCCTTCTACAAGGAATTGGCGGCACAGCTTAAAGCGCTGCTGGAGGGCGAGAGCGACTCCATCGCCAACGCCGCCAACACCGCGGCGCTGATCTACCAGATGGTGCCCGACCTCAACTGGGCCGGTTTTTATTTCCTTGCCTCCGACGAGGAACTGGTGCTTGGGCCCTTCCAGGGCAAGCCGGCCTGCGTGCGCATCGCGGTCGGCAAGGGCGTGTGCGGCACGGCGATCGACCTCGACATGTCGATGCTGGTCAAGGATGTGCACGAATTCGCCGGGCACATTGCCTGCGATGCCGACTCGCGCTCGGAGCTGGTGGTGCTTCTGCGCGATGCGGAAGGCGCCTTCGGCGTGCTCGACCTCGACAGCCCGACGCCCGGCCGCTTCGACAAGGAAGACCAGGCCGGCATCGAGAAACTGGCCGCCATCTATGTCGCGGCCACCTCCTTCGAGGACTGACGCCGCGAGTTTTTACTGCCCGGCCTTCAGCGCACGGTCGAAGGCCACTGTCACCATGCCGATCAGTTGCGCGTGGATCGCCGCGCGGGACCGTCCGCCGCCATCGTCGCAAACCGGGTCGCCGATCTCCTCGGAGACGATGAGGGCGGCTGCGCCCGGCTTGCATTCGCCGAACATGCTGTAGTGGCTGGCATCCTCGATCGTCGCGTAGCTTGATTTGGGGATTGCTCTTGCGATGCCGGAAGCATCGACCGTCGCGGGGATTTTTCCTGGACGGCCGAGATTGACGATGTCGACGGGAATATTGACCGTAGCGAAGCTTTTTGCGTCGAAGACATCGGATGGCGCCGGATCGATCGCCATCGCGAAGCGGATGCGCTTGTCGCTGTTGTTGCGGCCGGCCGATCGCATGTCCACCGCATGAAGGTCGACGCCACTCTGCCTGACCCATCCGCACAGCGAAGCGTTGAGCGTGTCGTTGTCGCAATAGGCCGCAAGCAGCTTCGGGTCGACGCGTCCGCCGGCGATCGCCAGCGCGGTGTTGCCGCCCATCGACAGCCCAAGAACGCCGATCCGGCCTTGCTCCAGATGATCCTGGAAGAATGCTTGCCTGCCCATTGCATCAAGCGCTGCTGTGAGATCGGCGGGTCGCAGCCAAAGCTTCATCGTCTCGGTCGCCGACCGGTTTTTGCCGCCATTGCCCGGATGGGTGGGAGCGGCAACGATGAAGCCGTGTTCGGCCAAGGGCGTTGCGATCCAGCTCAACGCTTGCGGCGCACCGGCCAGACCGGCGCCGTGCGAAAGCAGGATCAGCGGGTACTTTCCGTCGGCGATCGGCGCGTCGCGCATTGCCGACGTTCCCACAAACAGCGGGCTGTCACCAAGCACGGCCGGCTCACCGCCCGCCTGTGCTGGATACCAGACCGTCACGTCGAGATCGGCGCCACGTTCCTTCGATGGCGCCAGCAGCTGACGAACACCGACATGGTCATCGGCGTATGCCGGGTGCTGGGCCAGCGCCATGGATGCAAGGATGGCGCATAGCTGGATGATCAATTTCATCGAAATCTCCGTTGTCGAACGCTTGCGCTGCGGCTGGTACGCTCGGTTGCAGTTTCGACGGGAGATCAGTGGATCGGGATAAGCCGCGCGACCTCGATCGCGATCGAGGACGTGCTTGATCGTGATCGGGTCACCGGCTGCTGTGCTAGGCGAACTTGACCAGCATCAGGCTGAAGCAGCCGATGAAGAGGAAGGCCGAGAAAGCGAGCAGCAGCGGGCGCAGGCCGCGCGAGCGCAACTGCGAGATGTCGGCCTGAAGTCCCATCGCGGCGAGACCCATGGTCAGCATGATCTGCGCCGCCAGGGCGACCGCCGAGTGGATCGGCGCCGGAATGTCGGCCAGGCTGTTCAGCGCCACGATCGCCACGAAGGCCGCGACGAACCACGGCATCGGCGGCTTGGCGGCGGAAGCATCGGTGCTGCCGCGGCGCGCCATCAGGCCGAGCGCGATGACCATCGGCGCCAACATCGCAACGCGCGTCAGCTTGGCGACCGTGGCGGTCTCGCCGGAGAGCGTGCCGTTCTGGAAACCGGCGCCGATCACCTGCGCCACTTCATGGATCGAAGCGCCGGCCCACAGGCCGAAGGCGTGCTGGTCGAGGCCAAGGACGGGCGCCAGCAGCGGGAAGCCGAGCATGGCGACGGTGCCGAACAGCGTGATCGAAGCGACGGCGTAAGTCACATCCTCATCCCGCGCGTCGGTGACGATGTTGGTGGCCACGATCGCCGAAGCGCCGCAGATCGACGTGCCCGCCGCGATCAGCTGCGCCAGCTTGCGGTCGACGCCGATGAGCCGTCCAAGCGTGACGGTGAACAGGAAGGTGGCGCCGAGCGTGGCGGCAACGATGCCGACGCCGCTGAGCCCGATGCCTGCCACCTGGCCGAGCGTGAGCTGGAAGCCGAGCAGCACGATGGCGAAGCGCAAAAGGCGCTTTTGCGAGAAGGCGATGCCGGCCTTGGCATGGGCAGGCAGACCAAGCACGTTGGAATAGATCATGCCGGCAACGACGGCGAGGATCATCGGGCTGAACAAAGTCAGGCCGGAGAAGCTGCGCGCCGAATAGGCGACGCTGGTGATCATGGCCACCAGAACGAGGCCCGGCACGACGCCGGTCGACATGGATGCGAGTGCA